>JBFHIK010000455.1:0-2245 GCA_041596555.1 Methanosarcina sp. | reverse complement strand
GTGTTGATTTTCCAGCATGGTGTTGATTTTCCAGCATGGTGTTGATTTTCCAGCATGGTGTTGATTTCCGGTCTGATATTGAGTACCATATTGGACTATAAAATATAAATGTCATATTTATATTTAGAAACTGACATATCCCACAGTTACAAAGTATATATAAGTATCGAGAGAATAACGGATATCCTGGACTCAGCCTACTGTTTTAAGTTTGATTCATGAATTAGAGAGCCTTTTACAGGAATTTGAGGGCTTTTATTGTGCCCCTGAGTTTACGAAAAACGAAGGTGACCCTCCAAAAAAAAATTCATTTACAGAGAAGGTACTGGCATGCCAGAGAATAAATTGCTGTTTGCAAATCCATTTACCCTCTGCTCCATAATATTTTGAGAAAATAACATAACTTTTATTAAATGTTGTACTTATTATATCTCAGAAACTAAGACTGTTGTGAGGGCTATACATGGAAGATTTTGTTGTTGCAAAAATAAAAAATGAGTTTGATAAAAAAGGAAACCCAGCAAAGATTCCACTTATGAGCGGAAAGCAGTTTTTCAAAGCCCGAGCTGAAGAAGACGGAATCTACGTTGATAACCTGAAAAATCAGCCATTTCTCCCCTGGAATATATTTTCCGAAGCCATTAATTTTTTGCAGGAAAATGGAGGGCAAGCGAAGAAAGGAAATGCAACAAACTCCAGGCTGGGAGATCCGAACCTTGACCTGAACACTATAGAAGGTTATATAGCTAGTAAAGTCTACGGCTGCAAAATCGGAGATAGTGTATTTAAGAGGATAACGCCAATAGCATCAATTCTTGCCTGGGCTGAAATATGTGAAAACATAAGAGGACAGGTCTGCCTTATTTCGGAAAAAAGAGAACTTCAAGCCTCGGAGTCCAAAACAGAAATACCTGAAACAGAAATACCTGAAACAGAAATACCTGAAACAGAAATACCTGAAACAGAAATACCTGAAACAGAAATTACTGAAACAGAAATACCTGTAACAGAGATTTATTTTACTCCATCAGTGAAGGAAATTAAAGAAAAAACCGAGATAAATGATCTTTATTTGCAGCTCACAAACAGGGACACCGAGTTAAAAAGCCTGGAAATTAAACTTGAAGAAAGCCTACAGAAAATAAAAGAGTTTGAGGAACAGTTTGCAGACAGGGACAGTGAAATCATCAGGCTTAGGGAAGAACTTGAAGCAGGAACCGGAAAAATAGATGCCCTGAAAAATTCCCTCTCGGGTTCGGAAGAAAATATAAAAAACCTTGAAGAAAAGCTCACAGACAAAGCAGTCGCCCTCAAAGGACTTGAAAAGCTTATCTCCGAAAAGGAAGGCAAACTGGGGGAATTTGAGAAAGAGTTCATTGGAAAGAACGAACAAATAAGAAACCTTGAGGACATTCTTGCTAAAAAAGATGAAACTGCAAAGAATCTGGAGAATCAGCTTATCCAGAGAGTTGAAGCAATAAAAGGACTCGAAGATCGGATTAATCAAAACAGTAGCGTTATTGAAGGACTTAAAATCAGCCTGAACGAAAAGGAAGAAGCTATAAGTGTTTTTGAAACAGAGATTCAGAAAAAGGACTCAAAACTTCACGAATTCCTTGAAAAACTTGCCGATAAGGATACAGAAATAGGAAAACTTGAGTCAGAGCTGAGTGAAAAAGAAAATGAGAGAAATAGCCATGACCAGGCACTCAAAACAAAAGCTGAGGAGATAAGAGCACTTCATGAAAAGTTCCTGGAAAAAGAAAGGGCTATGGAAAAACTTGAAGAAAGCATCTCAGAAAAAGATGAAAACCTAAAGACTCTTGCCGGAAAGGTTATTGCAACGAGTGAGGAAGTAAAGAGAATTGAAGCGAAACTCGCCGGAAAAGAGAGAACTATAAACACAGTAGAGGCCATGCGTGCGGCAAGTGAAGAAAAGGTCAAAAAGCTTGAAAAACAACTCTCAGGATATGTAGGAGAAGAAAAACTGGCAGGGCAGCTCAGGGAAAAAGACGAGCTAATAAAACAGATCAAAGGAACACTTGTAAGCAAAGAAGAAGAAGTTTCCAGGCTCAATGATGAAAACAGGAAGTACAGAATGCAACAGAAATATGAAGCTGAAGGATTAAGACAGATAGAAGAACAGAAAGCCTCAAAAAAATGGTGGAATCGCCTGTAAGCCAGAAATAAAACGGCTTCCTTCACACAAAACTTTTTTAAAAATCTAAAACTTTTTTAAAAATCT
>JBFHIK010000454.1:0-2248 GCA_041596555.1 Methanosarcina sp. | reverse complement strand
GGCAGAGCCTTAATTATCTATAGTATTGCCTGTCCTGTGTGTATGTTTATAAGGTCATAGGCCTGATTTCCCATTCCCATTTCTTCCGCATATTCCACTATACGATTTCCGTTAACACCGGAATGGGCTTCTTTGAATACATCTTTTCCTGCTGATTTTTCAACAAGGTCCAGGCATGCTTTTTCCAGCGCTACCGGGTCTGTACTTGCAAGTATTCCAATGTCATTTGCAATAGGCTTTCCTGACCATCCCGCGCAGTCACACAGCGGAGTAATATTCATAACAAAAGTTATGTATCCGACTCTGCCTTTTTTGTTTGATACGGCTCCATATGCATATTCCGCCATCTTTTCTACAAAAACATTGCTGTCTGTAGTCCACTGGTCTGATATAGCCCTTACCGGACATACAACTATACATTCTCCACAGCCATAGCATACTTCACTGTCTATAAAAGCTTTTTTTCCATCCATTGAAATTGCATGAGCCTGACATGTCACAGCACATTTTCTGCATCCTATACAATTATCCTGGTTAACTTTGGGCTTTATGTCCGAATGCTGCATCTGCTTTCCCGGTGCTGTAGCGCATCCCATAGCCAGATTTTTCATAACTCCTCCAAAACCCGCCATTTCATGGCCTTTGAAGTGAGATATCACTATCATGGAGTCGGAATTGTAGATTTCACCACCAATTTTTACGTCCTTGAAGTGCTTCTTGTTTATTTCTACAGTTTCTGAGTTTTTGCTGTACATTCCATCTGCTATGACTATCGGTGCTCCTACTACTGAGTAGGCAAATCCGTTTTCGATTGCTGTCTGTATATGGTCTACACAGTTGGTTCTTGAACCTGAATAAAGAGTGTTGGTATCAGTAAGGAAGGGTTTACCACCAGCTTCTTTTATTTTATCTATAATCTGTCTTACGTTTACAGGATTTAAAAATGTAACATTTCCTTTTTCTCCAAAATGGACTTTTACTGCAACCTGGTCATTCTCGTATATAATATCCCCAAAACCTGCTCTGTCAAATAATTTTTTGAGATTAGCTGCCATATTGTTGCTTTTTGAAGTTGCGTAAAGTTCACTGAAATATACTTTAGATTTTTCCATTTTTTCACCCATCTCTTCCTGTTTAATTAAGTAGTTTTGTTAATTGATATCTTTGTATCTTGTGAACACATATTTAATTTCCTTGATTCCCCATGATTTTTCTTTAAATTCCTCGTTTAAAATATCTACAATTTCCGTGTATTCTTTTCCCTGACATTTAAGTTCTAGTACTCTCTCTATCTGTTCTTCTGAGTATTTCTTTTTTCTTCCGGCTCCCCGTTCGTTTTTTACAGGTCCACTCTTAGTTTTATCCATAATTTCTATATATTTTTCAAGACTTTTATTTACTTCCTCCAGTCTTAGATTGTCCTTTTCAAGATTCTGATAAGAATCAAGGAGCCTGTCGACATGTTTTTGAAGTTCTGCAAATTTATTTTCAATTTTTTTAGTATTTTCCTTCTGCAGTTTTATTTCTTCCTGGTATTTTGAGTTTTCAAGCATAGAGGTTTCTACGTATTGATTGTATTTTTCTACAAGAAGATTATGTTTTTCTACTACATCCTGGGAGAAATTTTTAGTTTCATTGTATTTTTTTAAGAGTGCATTATAGTTTTCCATCAAGTTCGTATTTTCAAAGTTGTTTGTCTTCTTGCTTTCTTTTTTTCTTCCAAGGTCCTTTACAAAGTCCATTTTTCCTCCATTTTATTGAAATATTATCTGGGCACTTTCCTCACACAGGTGTGAACCTACCTGCGCTTTTCTTTTTGCATATAATCCGTGATAATCACTTCCACCTGTCAGAATAAGTTTATGCTGCTTTGCTTTTTCTGCTATCTGAATTTTATATGCATCACTGTTCGCTTCGTGATTAAGCTCAAGACCGTCGAGTCCGAGTTTTACGAGTTCATCTACTATATATATATTGTTCTGCTGACACGGATGCGCAATTACCGCGTAACCGCCTGCGTCCTTAACTGCTTTTATTGCTTTTCTTACATCTATATATTCCATATCTATATCACAAATTTCGCCATGTTTGAAAAGAGTTTCATTTATTTTAGGAAACATAGCTTCTGTCTGACCACTTCTTAACAGCATATCAAATATCTGCTGCTTGAAGATATAGCCTTTCGCAAAGTCATACAGTTCATTGTAATCTATCGCATAGCCTCTGTCCCTGAGTATTTCTACCTGCT
>JBFHIK010000453.1:0-2260 GCA_041596555.1 Methanosarcina sp. | reverse complement strand
GTTTGAAAACACGGGGATTAGCCTTAAACACTCCTAAAAGATGATAATAATGGATGAACAATTACAAAACCCGGATAGAGAGAACTTTCCCTCCCTGCTGGAAATGAAAAATGTTACAGTGGTCCGGGGCGGGAAAAAGATCCTTGACTCCGTATCCCTTTCTATCAAGCCCGGAGAACATGTTGCAATTATAGGGCCCAATGGCTCTGGCAAGTCCTCCCTGATAAAAACATTAACAAAAGAGTATCACCCACTGGCGGGAGCCGACGGGCTTGTCCTGAAAATAATGGGCAAGGAGACCTGGCACGTTTTTGAGCTCAGGAAGCTACTCGGGATAGTGTCCGGGGAACTCCAGCAGACGTGCTGCCGCCAGATCCGGGTCCTTGATGTTGTACTCTCAGGGTTTTTCAGCAGCATAGGCATATATTACAACCACAAAGTGACCCCTGAAATGGAAGCCAGAGCAGAGGAAGTTCTGGAGTTCCTTGAGATTTCCCACCTCGCAGACCGGCTGATGTGCGACCTTTCCACAGGGGAAGCAAGAAGAGTCCTGATAGGAAGGGCTCTTGTTCACGACCCTCAGGCTCTCTTCCTGGATGAACCTGCAAACAGCCTTGACTTAAAAGCTCTTCACAGTTTCCACGAAAGCGTCAGGAAAATTGCGCTTTCAGGCAAAAGTGTGATTCTTGTCACTCACAACCTGCAGGATGTCATTCCCGAAATCAGCCGTGTGGTCCTCATAAAGGAAGGGAAAATCTTCAAGGACGGGAAAAAGGAGGAGGTCCTGACAGATGCAAACCTCTCGGAACTTTTTTCGCTCTCCGTAAAAGTCCTGGAAAAAGAAGGTTACTACCAGGCCTGGAGCTGAAGAAAAACCCATTCCGGCTCCAGCCCTGAAAATCCACTCAATGCCTATTCCGGTTCCAGCCCTGAAAATCTACCCAATGCCTATTCCGGTTCCAGCCCTGAAAATCCGCCTTTTCAGAGCTTACCGGGAAAGAGGAAAAGGATTCAATATTTAAAAACCTCGTAGTATTTAAAAACCCTCGTTTTCCACTAAGAGTTATTAGCTCTCCCGATAAGGATATTCTTTAATAGTCCCGGGCAAAGTCTCTATCATGACAGTAATGGGAATAATCGGCTGCAGGGTATTTGAGGATGAAATTGTCCATGTGCTTTCAAATGATCCTGAAGTGAAAAGGATTTACCTCGTAAAAGATGATGAAAACATCGGCCTCCTGAACAAACTTGAAGCTCAGGGGCTTGAACCAGTGGTCCTGCCTGTTTACGAGATCAGGGCTTGCCTGGAACAAAGTGATGAATTCAGCATCATTGTCCAGCTTCAGGAAATTGGACTCCATGTGAACTCTTCCAGGCTCAAAAGTAAAACGTATACAAACCTGAACCTGATATCCCGGTTTGCAGACGGAATCCTCCTTTTTTACGGGCTCTGCGGGCATGCTTTTACCCGGATGCAGAAAGATTTTGCACATACCGGATGCTCTCTACAGCTGCTTCAGGACCGGAACACGGGCGGAACGGCACAGCCCCTTGCAGACTGCATTGCAGCAGCCCTTGGAGGCAGCTCCCGCTACCGGGAAATTTTGAAAAGCCACAGTGATACTTTTTTCTTAACCCCCATGTGGGCCGCAAACTGGAAAAACGCTTTCGGAGTGAATGGGGAATCGCCCGGGGGTTTTGAATTCACCCCTGAAAACCTGAGAGAACTCGGGTATCGAAAAGTTGCAAGAGTCGAAACCGGGCTTTCCTATGAACCAGATTTTGAGAAAAAAATTGAAGAATTTGCGCTTGACTTCGGGTTCGAAGTCATAGAACTTAAAGGCAGCACTGAAATAGTGCAAAAATCGTACAGTCAAATGCAAAATATGCTGCTCAGGCCCCGCTTAAAACCTGAAAACATTTTGTTCAAAAAGAGCTTACAGGGTTTTAGTACCTGAGAGTTGACTCAAAAACGATTAACTTTTTTTGAAATTTTT
Organism: Methanosarcina sp.; assembly: GCA_041596555.1. Classification (GTDB taxonomy): domain Archaea; phylum Halobacteriota; class Methanosarcinia; order Methanosarcinales; family Methanosarcinaceae; genus Methanosarcina. The sequence goes on along the minus strand of JBFHIK010000453.1, from coordinate 263 downwards.
AAACTTTTTTGAAGGCATTACGTTAAGTTATTGGAATATACCAGAAGAGTAATTAGTGCATTTTAGTAACGCTCATGTATATAAAGGTGCACGTAAAATAATAAATGGAGATTTTTAAAGGAGAAAATATAAATTTGTAGAAAGCCTGTATTATATGATTTTTTAAGAATATATTTTAAGACATTTTTCTGGACATTACATGAAATCCCTCAGAGAACGCACTATCAGCTTTCAAAATGAGAAAACCCTGAGTTGCCAGGAAT
>JBFHIK010000452.1:0-2270 GCA_041596555.1 Methanosarcina sp. | reverse complement strand
TTCTTCTTGTCCATGCACAAAATTAGTTCAATGAAATAATTGTTCCTTCGTGCCTGATTTTTGCATAAAGGTCTGGAAAAAATATTGGCATACTATTATATAAATATATCAAATTAAAAAAAGAAAGTTTAAAACTAAAAAATTAAACCTTTTACATTTACTGAAAATCCGCTTAAAATAGATCTGACTAAAAGTAAAAAATAAAAAAAAGTATTGATTAAATTTTGATTTATAGTCATCCCACATCTTTTTAATTCATAAGCCTTCAGCAGGAAACCCATTAAATCTTTAGATTTAGCGAGTAGTTGACTTCTGTTATTTTCTGTTATTTTCTGTTATTTTCTGTTATTTTCTGTTATTTTCTGTTATTTTCTGTTATTTTCTGTTATTTTCTGTTATTTTTCAGTTTATTCTTCTCCCATTTCCCTTCTGAATTCTACGTAATCTCTCTCGACATCTTCGAGTTTTGCGTCATTGAGTTCTATGTATTCGAGTTCGTATTCCATTTTATGTACCCCCATGATCGATATATTAAAAGTCTCTATGTGGTTTCTTTTTCTATACGTGATTTTTTTGAATTCAACTTCTTTATTATTTTAAAGAACCTGATGCACTTATATAAAGCTTTCTGTTGCCCTTGCCATTATTTGTGAGGCTGATGCAGGCAACAAAGATATTCTTAAATCAAAGTTAAAACATTTTCCCCTCTCATGTATAAAAGTTCAGAACCAGAACTTCTTATTGGGATCAGAAATCTTGCAGGGCTTGAGGCATGTTCCAGGTATGCTGATGCCGTCTATTTTTCAACGGATCGGCTCAGCTTGAGGGCAAAGGCAAAAGAGATCACTCTTGAAACTCTGGAGGATTTCGTTTATGAGATCAAGGTACGGGGGCTAAAGGCTTATCTGGCTGTAAACTCAGCCGTAAATGAAGCCAGGCTTGATGAAGTAGATGATGTGGTAGCTGCAGCTGTAAAAGCCGGAGTAGATGCAGTTATTGCCTGGGACCCGGCTGTTATCCTTAAGGCACGTAAAGCCGGGCTCAAGGTCCACATCTCCACACAGGCAAACGTTACGAACCACGAAACTGCAGAGTTTTACAGAACCCTCGGAGCGGAGCGTATAGTGCTTTCAAGGGAACTTTCCTTAGAAGAGATCCGGAAAATCAGGCAGCAGACTGAGATAAAAGTCGAAACCTTTGTTCACGGAGCGATGTGTATGGCAGTTTCAGGAAGGTGCCACCTTTCGGCATATGTCCTTGGAAAATCCGGGAACTGTGGGGAATGTACCCAGCCCTGCCGCTGGGAATGGGAGCTTCATGGGGAAAATGGGCTTGTTATGGAAAGCAGGGGAAAATACCTTCTCAGTGCAAAAGATTTATGTATGATAGGGCATGTCCCGGAACTTCTTAAAGCCGGGATAGATGCATTTAAAGTAGAGGGCAGGCTACGTGACCCCGGATATCTGGAAGTGGTCTCCCGCTGTTACAGGGAAGCAATTGATGCCTGCAAGGAAGGAAGCTATACCTGCGAAAAAGTAGAAACATGGAGATCTGAGCTGGCTTCTGTGTATAATAGAGGTTTTTCTACTGGTTTTTACTTCGGAATTCCGGGTCTGGAAGGCTTTTCTCCTGAAAAAGGCATGAATGCCTCGGAAAAGAAACGCAGGGCGGCAGGGGTTGTAGAAAATTATTATCCCAAACAACAGGCCGCAGCAATAAGACTGCTCGAAGAAAGGCTTGAAATAGGTGATGAGATCCTGATAGAAGGAAGCACTACCTATCTAAAGCAAAAGGTCCGCTCTCTTATAAAAAAAGGCATGATTCTGCAAAAAGCTGAAAAAGGGGATGAAGTTGGACTCGCCGTTGATGGGGCAGTCAGAAAAAATGACCGAATATTTATACTCTGATTAATGGTATTATCTATGCACGTTAGTATTCTTTAATTAAAATATTATAACAGTATCTATATATTGGATTCTTCCTTATACGAATTACAGCTTACGGAAACAATTGACACAAGTTTAGTTATTCTGTATAGCCTCAGTTATTAAGTATTAATACTCATCTGGCAGGACCAACTTCCAGCCGGGTAAATTAACTCGATTTGTAGCCAGCCATCTGATCAATAATATGGTTTACAGTCAAACCCTGACCTGTACAATTTCGATAAACGATTTCGATAAACGATTTCGATAAACGATTTCGATAAACGATTTCGATAAACGATTTCGATAAACATTCTTTAATCTATAAGTAAAGGTGATATTTTG
>JBFHIK010000451.1:0-2272 GCA_041596555.1 Methanosarcina sp. | reverse complement strand
TTTCAACCTGAAGGTAAATCCAAATAGGGGTTTAATGGATGTATTATTCCTGGTCAGAGCGTTATTGAAGAATGATTCAACCGGGAATTATGAGAGTTATCCCAAAATTTTGAGTGATGCGGACCAGCAGGGGTGGAACATTTATAAAAAATTGATAGATATGCCCGATTCCCCGGATTTGATAATCGAGGACGTTTCCTGGGAACCGGCAAATCCACGCGAAAACGAAAATGTAACATTTAAAATTACGCTGATGAATGCAGGTCTTGCACCATCTGGAAATTGCAGTGTAAAATGCTACCTGAATGGGAATGAAATCTCTTTCTCCCCGATTTCCGGGCTTGAAGCGGGTTCAAAAACTTCCTTTACATTCAACTGGGTCCCAACCAGTCCTGGAAACATGGACTTAAAAGTAGTTGTAGATTCGGAGGAACAGTTTTTCGAGTTTAGTGAAGAAAATAACGAAAAAGAAGGGATATCTAAAGTGATACGCTTCACGACCTCTTCATCCTTTTCTTCTGGTTCGTCTTCTTCAAGCTCCGGAGGTGCCGGCGGCTCTCCCGAAACTCCCGGCAATGTTGAGGTAAAAGAACTCGACCAGCAGTTTATCAGCAACTACAACCATGCTAAATTCGTATTCGCAAAAAATGTAACCCCAATAGCTTACATTGAATTCGACCCCAAGAAAACCATCGGGAAAACTACAACTATTGTCGAGACTCTTAAGGAAAAATCCACCCTGGTAACGGGACTGCCTTCCGGGAAAGTTTATGAAAACACAAATATATGGGTCGGAAATGAAGGGACTGCAAACCCGGAAAACATTGAAAACGCAATTGTTGGCTTCAAGGTCAAGAAAAACTGGATTAATTCAAATTGTGTGGACCCGTCTTCTGTCAAGCTCTGGAAGTATGACGATGGAAAATGGGTAGAACTCTCTACCAGCCAGACCGGTGAAGACGATGACTGCGTCTATTATGAAGCAGATACTCCAGGGTTCTCGACTTTTTCAATAATGGTCCTTTATCCGGAAGACGATCCGGAAGACGATCCAGAAGACACGTATCGTGCTCTGGTAAATTCTGTTGAGGATAGGGATTTCAGGGTAGTTTCCGAGGCTTCAGGCGAGAAAGAGTTTGATGTTATCGATTCTGAAGCAGGGGAGAATAATTTTGGAATTTTCGGACGCCTGAAAAAAATATGGCTGCAGTAGTTATACTTGCTGCAGCAATTCTGGCTGGCTATGGGATTCCAGGAAAAAGAAGTTAAGGCTTAACTTTCTATTTTTTCGTTCTTTTTTGAGTTTTTTGGATTTTGATAATTTTCTTATTTTCTGCGTTTATTCTTTTTCAGAAGAGTTCTCTGCAGTTTCAGCTGGAGAATCAGGGCAAGCTTACACCAACCCGCCCAACACCACTCCAAGCCCCATAACAGCCACACAGCCCACAGCTGCTATATCGGTCTTATTCCAGGTAAGCTGATTTTTCTCAACGCTCTGCCGGCTCCTGTAGCCTCGCATGTCCATGGTCAGGCCGAGCACCTGGGTCCTTCCGAGGGAATTTGCGACCAGGGGCACCAGGATCGGCTTTACACTCATTATTTTTCCGCGGAGGCCTTTCCCGGGGTTGTAGCCCCTTGCGAGCTGGGCTTCATGGATGCGCTGTCCTTCTATCTGGAGGCTCGGGATGAAGCGGAGGGCGATTACGAACATGAGCACGTAGTCCACAGGGATGTGGATTGCCAGGAGAGCTTTCATGAGGTCACTTGGCTTTGTGGTGACCACCAGGAGCTGGAAGGCAAAAAGCATTGCAAAGAAACGGAGGGAAAGGACGGTTCCAAAGTCCAGGGCTCCGGTTGTGATCGGGACAAGCCCTCCGGCTGTAAGGATACCGGCAGGGACCAGGTAGCCGACAATTTCCCCGCTTTTCAGGGTGAAAACGGTGAGCAGGATCAGGGTGACGCTCAGGAAGACCAGGAGTTTCAGCTGCTTGAGGAGTTCCTGCTGGAGCCCGGCTCCTAAGGAAGCCAGAAAAATCCCCAGCACCATAACAGCCAGAACTCCGGGGTTTGTTGTGAATACGCCAAGGGCTATTATGCCCGTTACTGCAGCGATCTTCGAAAGCGGGTTCATACGGTGTAAAAAACTGTCCCTGTTTATGTACTGCATTATCTCTTTCATGCGCATGTGCCTCCTCTAACACATTCTTTACTGACACATTCTTTACTGACACATTCTTTACTGACACATTCTTTACTGACACATTCTTTACTG
>JBFHIK010000450.1:0-2276 GCA_041596555.1 Methanosarcina sp. | reverse complement strand
TGTAAACATAATAAGCGGGAGGGAGTTGTCCAGGTGCTGGTCTATATAGGGGCAATCGGAGTGTTGATCCTCTTTGCAGTTATGCTGACAAAGCGCGAACTGGGTGGTGAGTCCCGTGCGAATTAACAGGCCTGCATCTCTTCTCGTTGCCCTGCTTTTTGTTGCTGTTGTTGTTACAGGGATTTTTGGGACTTCCTGGAATACGGTTTCGGAACTCCCTGAAAACCTTGCTGACCCGAGCAATATCGAGGGCATAGGTATGTTGATCTTCACTCAGTACGTGGTGCCTTTCGAGGTCCTATCAATTGTCCTGCTCGCATCCCTTATAGGAGCAATTTACATGGCAAAAGGAGAGGGCAACAGATGACTGCTATTCCATTAACATTTTATCTCGGCCTTGCAGCCCTGCTCTTTTCAATCGGGCTTTATGGCGTAATGACCCATAAAAGCGGTATCAGGATGATCATGTGTATCGAGCTCATGCTGAACTCCGCAAACCTGAACCTTGTGGCTTTTTCAAGCTATACGGACACCCTTAACGGGCAGGTCTTTGCCATTTTCTCAATTGCCCTTGCAGCTGCTGAAGCAGCAGTCGGGTTTGCGATTTTCATGGCAATCTACAGAATGCACGACAAAATTAACCTTGATGAGCTTAACATCCTGAGGTGGTAAAAACGGCTCTGGAAGAATTTGCATTTTTGATCCCCCTGCTTCCGGCACTGGCTTTTGCGATCACCTTCTTCTTTGGCAGAAAAATGCCTTCAGGAGGGGCAATCGTCCCCATCCTTGCCATTGCCGCCTCCTTTGTAATCTCTTTTGCGATTACTCTCGGGCTGCTGGCAAATCCCGAAGAGGTCGTAAGCCAGTCCTATTCCTGGTTTGCAGTGCTCAATCTCGGAGTGTTAATTGACCCTCTGGCTGCAGTCATGCTGTCAATGGTTTCCTTCGTGAGCCTGTTAATCCACATCTACGCAGTTAGTTACATGTCTCATGATGCAGGAAAAGCCAGGTACTTTGCAGAAACTGCACTGTTCACCGCGGCAATGCTTTCCCTGATCCTCTCGGACAACATTCTTCAGTTCTTTGTTTCCTGGGAACTTGTCGGGCTGTGTTCCTATCTCCTGATAGGGTTCTGGTTCGAAAAACCCTCGGCTGCAGCTGCTGCCAAGAAAGCTTTCCTCACAACCAGGATCGGAGACGTAATGTTCCTTTCAGGAATTATCGTGCTCACTTCCGATCTTCTTAAGGTTGCAGGCGGATTCCAGGAAGGAGTATACCTGCTTCGTTTTGACGAAATCTTCAGTTATATCCCCCAGCTTTCTGCTCTGCAGTTAAATGTCTTCGGCTTTGAAATAAGCCACCTTACTATTATCACCCTGCTTTTCTTCGGAGGGGCAGTAGGAAAGTCCGGGCAGTTCCCGCTGCATGTGTGGCTGCCTGACGCAATGGAAGGCCCAACAACCGTCTCAGCTCTCATCCATGCAGCAACAATGGTTACTGCCGGGGTTTACCTGGTCGCAAGGACCTTCCCTATGTTTATTGCAGCCCCTGACTCCCTTATGGTAGTCGCTTACTTCGGAGGCTTTACTGCTCTCTTTGCAGGCACAATGGGCATTGTAATGAACGACCTCAAGCGTGTGCTTGCGTTCTCAACCATCAGCCAGCTCGGATACATGATGCTGGGTCTTGGGCTTGGATCGGCAATAGGGCTTGAAGCAGTTGGTATCTCCCTTTTCCACCTGATCAACCATGCTTTCTTTAAGGCTCTCCTTTTCCTCTGTGCAGGCAGTGTAATCCACGCAGTCGGTACCCAGGATATGAGAGAACTCGGAGGCGTAGGAAAGGTAATGCCAATTACTGCTGCCACCATGACTATTGCAGCTCTTGCCCTGGCAGGTTTCGGGATCCCCGGGACCTCAATAGGGACAAGCGGCTTCATTTCAAAGGATGCAATTATTGAAGCTGCATACCTCTTCGGAGAACACAGCAACAACTGGATCCCGTACATATTCTCAATTGCTGCTGCTTTCCTGACATCCCTCTACATCTTCAGGCTGATCTTCATGACCTTTACAGGGAAGCCGAGAAGCAACTATCACGGGCACGAGTCCCCTGCCATTATGACCATTCCTCTTTCCATTCTGGCACTCTTTGCCCTTGTTTTCGGCGCACTGACCCATACCGGGTTCATGAAGTTCCTTGAAGAGACTTTTGCCAACAGTTTCGTAAACCTTGACATAGGAAGCCTTGCCGGCATAGGCGGAAACGAGCTTGTA
>JBFHIK010000449.1:0-2276 GCA_041596555.1 Methanosarcina sp. | reverse complement strand
TATGCCCTGTATTCATCTGCTTTTTTATCCTGAAGGTAAACGTATTCATATTCCGGATAATTGAGCCTCTTCCTGTATTCCTCCCTGGCTTCAGCCTGGCAGCTGGCACAGGCATAGATAGGGACTGAAACCCCGAAGATCCTGGTATCGTTTATGCTCCTGTGGGCACTGGAATCCAGGGTTACGTAACCCTGGCAGTCAGGGCACATCCTGATTGTTTCTTCCTGGAATTCCTGGATCATGTCGGTATCATAGAAGATCTGTTTTTTCCGGCGGTAAAAGTCTCCGTGTTTTGCCACTTCTGCTTCTACAAGCCTGTCCCTGTTTTTCCAGTTTTCAAGCTGGGTTGCAACAACTTCCTCCAGGATTTGCCTGTCTCTTGCAGCCTGTACAAACACTCCAGGCTTGAAATCGGGTTCTTTTACGCAGGAATAGTCAAGCCCGGCCATGGCAAGGATTATTCCTGTGTTCACATAAGGCAGCGCACTCTGGATAGCATAGCCTCCTTCAAGCACTGCCATATCGGGGGCAAGTTTCTCGTTCAGTTTTGCATATCCCTGCGCGGAAAAGCGCATGTTTGCAAGCGGGTCAGTATAATGGTTGTCCTGCCCTGCGGAATTGAGGACAAGTTCGGGTTTGAAGTCCTTAAGAATGGGCAGCACCAGGGTATCGAGCACATAAAGGATACCCTCATCCGGAGTCCCGGGCGGCAGAGGAATGTTGATTGTCCTGCCAAGGGCTTTCGGGCCTCCAAGTTCGTTAACGAATCCAGATCCCGGATAGAGTGTCCTTCCGTCCTGATGGAAGGAGATAAAAAGCACATCAGGGTCGTTGTAAAAGATCTCCTGTGTCCCGTCCCCGTGATGGACATCAGTATCCACAATTGCAATCCTGCGGATCCCATACTTTTTTCTCAGGTACTCAACAAGGATTGCTTCATTATTTATATTGCAAAAACCGCGGTTTCCGTGAGCGACTGTCATGGCATGGTGACCTGGCGGGCGGACAAGGGCAAAAGCATTTTTCACCTCTCCTCGCATGAGCGCATCAGCAAGGACCAGGCAGCTACCTGCTGAAATCCGGTGAGGGATTGTAGCCTGGGCTTCGATATCGGGGATACAGAAATGGACTCTTGCAATATCCCTGAAAGCTGCAAGGCGGGGCTTATACTCCGCGATTTGCGGGAGGTCCATCAGCCCTTCTTCAAAGATCTGGTCTCGTGTGTAGAGGAGGCGTTCCTCTCTTTCCGGGTGGGTTGGAGAAATTGCCCAGTCAAAAGCCGGGAAGAAAATAAGGCCTGTCTTTCTGGCTCCTGTCCGGTCTGCCGGGATCATGGGTTCATTTTCAGGTTCATTTTCAGGTTCATTTTTCGATTCAGTTTTAGATGCAGCTTCAGATTTCTGCTCTGAAGTTTTTGTTTTCATTGTAACTTCCTCTACTCTATCAGGTTCAAGTTCCTCTTCTTTCCGTTCTTTTTTCTCTTCCCCGGTATTTTTTTCGGCTCCGCCTTTGAGCGCATCCCTAATTTTCCCAAACCCGAGTTTCATGCTTTTTCCCTCCTCTTCCACTCGGGAATCAGACCTGCCGGGATCTGCATACTCACATCAAAAAGCCGCCCTGCCGTAAGCCAGCCCTCAACCACGTTAAAGACCTCACTGTTAGCAATCTCGGCTTCGTCTGCATACTCGGAAATCCCAAACCTTTTTGCACGTTCCCTGAGGAGTTTTGTTGCAAGGGTTTCGGCTTCCTCCGAGCGCATTTTATTGAAATTCCCTATATCCGTTGAGTTAAGGTTTACAATCTCTCCTTCTTCAGCTACCGAATAGACCTTTTGCTGAGTATCGATGCGCAGGTTAAGAGTAAGAGTAGGCCTTGCAACAGCTGCTCCGATGGCATTTCCTACTTCCGAATATTCGGGGATAATTGGTTTTGCATTCAGCTTTTCCGCGACTACTGAAATCAGGCCCCTTGCTCCACCCCCGATTCCTACCACATTTTCAGGCCTTTCTTTTTTCTTCTGCAGGACTTCCCATATCCTGTAAGCAGGTTCCTGTTCCCATTCAAGAAACATTTCCCTGACGGCTTTTTCAATTATCCCTGCCGTTGTGTCCACTATAAGGGAAGCGGTCTCTTTTTCGGATTTCCCGAGGCTGGAGGCTACGGATGCAACTGCCTCTTTTGCACGTTCGAGGTCCCCAACTTCAACAAGCCTGAGCACTCTCAGGGCATCCGTTGGGGTTGGTTCTTCCCCTCCCATGCAGTAAGCAGGACCTGCC
>JBFHIK010000448.1:0-2277 GCA_041596555.1 Methanosarcina sp. | reverse complement strand
GGATGAAAGGTGTTTTTACTTCTCAAGGAATACTTTTCCCACCAGGTGCACGGAAAATAAAGTCAAATAGTGAGTATCGAGTGGATGAACTTATTGTACAGAATGTAGAATTTGCCACCGCTTATATACTCTCAAAATAGTTAAAACTATTCGACGCAAAGCTTATGGGGTTAGATGTGCTCGGTAATTCTTCTTCAAAATTTATAGAAGCTTGTAGGCAACCTAGTGAGTGTCAACTCTCCCAAGAACATGTGAGAATCACAATTTTAACCCCAAAAAAACCACCAGAGAGCATTCTCTAGTGGTTTTATGTTTAGCAGGGACAGGATTCGAACCTGCGACCTCCAGATTATAAGAATACCTCAATAACTCCTAGTGGTATATACTTTTGTTTGTAACTGTATCTGAAAAAAGGAGTTGAGTAAACTAAATTATTTTTTAAATTCTTAACTTGTTGTTAAATAACAATATAAAATACCAAATAATGCTACAGTTAATTTTATACACTTTGTTTTATTAAATTCTAGATAGGGGACGCACGTTTATAGGTATATCAGTGAATCACCTGCGATTAACCAAACATGAAATGACTGAAGTAATAAATACTGCATCGATAATTATTATTCACAAAAAAAACTATCTTTTTGTGAAAATATAGATTACTATAAATATATGCAAACCGTTATAGATAAAATAGTTGCAAGAATATATAGTCGAGGAAGGGGTTGGGCATTTTCCAAGATTGATTTTATACCTCCTTTCTCCGATGTTGAGGTGCGGAAGGCTCTTTCTGAACTGGCCAAGAAGGGAACTATTCGTCGAGTTTCCCATGGGATATATTACTATCCTCGTTACAGTGATATCCTTCAACAGTATTTGAGTCCGGATATTGAGCAAGTCGCTTATGCGTATGCCCGGAAATTTAATTGGCGTATTCAACCTTCGGGGAACACTGCGTTAAATTATCTTGGATTATCCACTCAGGTTTCTGCTAGTCATCTCTATGTTTCTGACGGGCCAAGCCGTACATATAAGATTGGGAATCAGTCTTTGAAATTTAAACATATGGCTTTAAAAGAGACCGGGTTACAGTTGCGTGAAAGCAGGTTGCTTGTGCAGGCACTCAGAGCTTTGGGTAAGGATCATGTTACTCCAGATATTATAAGAAAAATATCTGAAACGATAGGAGATGTTCCTTCTGTGAAGATCTTACGAGATACTCAACAGGTAAGTGTTTGGATATATCAGGCAATAGAGGAGATCCTCAAAGGATCACAGAATGGATAAAGTCGCTAATTATTCACAAGAAGAACGAAGGCAGATTTTTTCAGAGGCAGCTGCTCGGATGGGAACAACTCCCGCAATAGTTGAAAAGGATTTCTGGGTTTGTTGGGTCCTGAAAAAAATATTTATGACAGAGAGGCTTAAAAGGAAATTGCTGTTTAAGGGAGGCACGAGTCTTTCTAAGGTGTATAACGTAATTGAGCGATTTTCTGAAGATATTGATTTGATTCTTGACTGGAATCTTGTCCCTGGTGAAAATCCCAGTCTCGTAAGATCAAAGAATAAACAGGATAAATTCAATAAACAGATCAATGAATATGCTCAAGAGTACATCGCTTCTCAGCTTTTGCTAGAACTGAAAGTGTTGTATTCTCCACTTTGCCAGCTCGAAATAGATCAAGAAGATCCTCATTGCGTGAATATTAAATATCCAAAAGCATTTTATGATACATATATTCGTCCAGAGGTTCGACTGGAAATTGGTCCATTAGCTTCTTGGCAACCCAGCGGAGAGTTTACGATCACGCCTTATGCTGCAAAATATTTTCCCAAGATATTCAATAAAAAAGAAATCCAAGTAAGAGCGATAGAAGGAAAACGGACTTTTTGGGAGAAGGCTACTATCCTTCATCAGGAAGCTCACCGTCCAGAAGGGAAGTTGCAACCTTCCCGTTATTCTCGTCATTACTATGATCTGGCGATGCTTGCCCATTCAGATATCAAGATGCAGGCTCTATCTGATCAGGGTTTACTCAAGGAAGTCGTAGATTTTAAGATGAAATTCTATCCAGTCGGATGGGCACATTATGAAACGGCTGTCCCTGGCTCGTTAAAATTGATTCCTCCTGAAAGAATTAAACAGTTTTTGATCAAGGATTACCGGGCAATGCGGGATATGATATTTGGTTATAAGCCATCTATATCTGAAATTTTCGAAATTTTAACTAATTTAGAAAGACAGATAAACAGTATTTAGCCCTTCTTATAAGGCTC
>JBFHIK010000447.1:0-2290 GCA_041596555.1 Methanosarcina sp. | reverse complement strand
GGGGGTGGACAAGCAGGAATTCTTTTCCTACCGTATGGGTCCGCCTGTAGACCCAGCTGAAAACAGGCTCAATCCCTGCAGAGCAGCCGGCAAGAATGCTGATAGTTCCGGTCGGGGCAATTGCAGTCAATGCGGCGTTTCTCATTGGAAGTTCCCATGTGGAGCTTTCATATTCCGGAAAAGGTTCTTTTTCTGCCGCAAGTTTTCTTGATTCCCTGACCGCCGCCCAGGTAATCTGTTCCATAAGCTTTTCTGCAAGCTCGAGAGCTTCTGGGGAGTCATAGGGCAGCCCCAGTTTCAAAAGCAGGTCGTGAAATCCCATAACTCCAAGGCCAATTTTCCTTGTCTTTCGGGTGGCTTCCTCAATTTCCGGGACAGGGTAAACATTTAGATCAATTTCATTATCCAGGAAACGGACAGCTTTTTCGGCTGTTTCCCTCAGAGATTCCCAGTTGATTTTTCCGTCCACGGCAAAAAAGGAAAGGTTGATGCTGCCCAGGTTGCAGGACTCATAAGGCAGGAGAGGCTCTTCTCCGCAGGGGTTTGTTGCAGTGATGTCCCCCAGTTCCGGGGTGAAGTTATCCCTGTTTATACGGTCATAGAAGAGAACGCCAGGTTCCCCATTTTTCCAGATCCCATCAACGATTTCGGAGAAGACAGCCCTGACCGTTGCACCTGTCCGGGGGTTCCAGACCTCTTCGGTGCTGCCTGTTTCAAGAAGCCTGAAAAAAGCATCAGGGGCCATTACAGAGAGATTGAAATTCCTGAAACTCCCTTCAACGTGCTTGGCCCTGATGAAAGGGATGATGTCGTCATGCGAAACGTCCAGAATTCCTATATTTGCGCCTCTGCGCCTGCCAAACTGCTTTATGACTTCGGTTGCTTCGTTGAAGAGCTTCATGAAAGACAGTGGGCCGCTGGCAACCCCGTCAACACAAAGGGCTTGAGACCCTTTTGGCCTCACCTTTGAGAAGTTAAAACCGGTCCCTCCTCCGGTCTTCTGGATAAGGGCTGCGGTTTTGAGGGCATCAAATATTTCCTCTACACTGTCCGCCACAGGGACTACAAAACAGGCAGCAAGCTGGCCCAGGTCCGTACCTGCGTTCATAAGCGTGGGCGAACTCGGGACAAAGATTTTACGGACCATAAGGTCTTTGAATTCCAGATATTCTTCTTCGGTAGCTCCAATTGCTTTTGCCACCCTTTCACAGATGTCTTCCCAGCTTTTCTCCCCTTCACGAAGATACCTGGCTTTCAGAGCTTCGGTAATCAGAGCATCCCATCCTTCCTCAGTATCCAGCACCTGAATCGTTTCTCCTGTGAATATTCTGCAGGCTTCTGTAAAAGCAGGTTTCTGTAACTTCAGACTTCCGTAATAGCGGCTTCAGTTATTCTCACCAAAAAGAAACTATATTCCATATTAGATGGGATTTTTTATCATTCTATCCGAACTTCTGATTAGAAAGAGTGGTTAGAAAAAGATACTCGACGCAGGAAAGAGTTTTTTCAGAGTATAAAAAGAGAAAAAGTCCATGGGACTGAAATTTTCGGATACGTGGGACTGATAATAACTGATTTATAAGGGGCCTCCAGTGACTGCCAAAAAACTCCGAAATGAATAAAAAATAGAATGGGGTTGGCCCAAAAACGAATGAATGAGGCTTAACCATAACGAAAAACGTTAGATAAGTTCGGCCTTCACGATTTTTACTTCGGTTTTCGGACGGTCCTGGCGGTCGACCTTTACCTTCCCCATGGCTTCGACAACGTCCATGCCTTCTACAACCTTTCCGAAAACGGGATGATTTCTGTCAAGGTGGGTGTTATTTACAAGGTTAATGAAGAACTGACTCCCCCCTGTGTTTGCGCCTGCATTTGCCATTGAAATCGTGCCCTTGTCGTTCCGGTTGTGTTTGGTAAACTCGTCGGGAATCTCATAGCCGGGCCCTCCCCTGCCTGTTCCTGTCGGGTCTCCGCCCTGGATCATGAATTTATCAATTATCCTGTGAAAAATCACGCCGTCATAGAAGCCTTTTTCCACAAGTTTTGCAAAGTTTCCTGCCGTAATCGGCATGTCTTCAAATAGTTCAAGAGTGATGTCGCCCATAGTGGTGTGTAAAACCACTTTCTTACCCTTCCATACAGCCATTTATGTTCCTCTTCCGGTCTTTTAGTCTTATTTAACCTTATTTTTATGTGTGCCTGGCTTTCTGTCGGCTTTTTGTGCATTGTATGCTCGCCTTGCATGTAAATGCTTCGCCACCCGAATTGCGCCTCGCCCGAATTGCGC
>JBFHIK010000446.1:0-2295 GCA_041596555.1 Methanosarcina sp. | reverse complement strand
GGAAGGAAAGGCAGCCGGGAATCAGAGATAAGCAAAAAAGTGGCAGAATCCCTGGGGTATGCGTGGCTTTTCGTAGAATACACAGCAAAAAAATGGCGTGATTGTTATACCTCAAAAGAAGCCGACTTATACCGGATGTTGGCTGGAAACCTATCGTCTCTCCCGCATATGCAGGACTTTCTGGCAGTAAAAGAATTACATGTCAAGGGGAAAATTCCAGATAATTCAGTATTCGTCCCAGGGCACACCGGATACGGCTGCGATCTTCCCGAATACTGCCTCAACAATTCAACGGATTTCAATTCGGAAGCCTATCTGGCAGCCTCTCTCAAAAAACATTATAACCTGTGGAGATGCCCTTCTGGGCAGGAGCTCGAAAAAATCTTCAAGCAGAGGATAAGCAAATCAATATCAGGACTTGAAATTAAAGACAATGAAACATTTGCAAATGCAATAGAATATTTTGATTTTAAGGAAAGGCAGGCAAAATATATCATCAATTCGGTCAGAGTCTACGAATTTTTTGGATACGAATGGAGAATTCCGTTGTGGGACACTGAATTGATTAACTTTTTTTTAAGAGTTCCCATAGAATGCAGGATAAATCGGGACCTTTACAAAAAATACGCCAGAGACTGCCTGTTTTCAGGGGAGCTGGAGATGCTTAAAAAAATCGATTGTACTACCGATATCCTGAACCTCAAGACCATCGAAAAGCGCTCAAGATATGAAAAGCTCCTTTATTACAGGACATTCGTTCACAGCTACTATGATCAAAAAGTGAATAACCCTTTGTGGGGAAGATACTTTGATAACCCTCTTACCTCGAGACTTTTAATTAAAGTTTCCAGATATGATAACAAGACCATTGAAGAATATCCACTACTAAAAACGATTCTGGAATATAGAAACGAGAAAAAGTTCCCTCTGTCAGTGAACGGAATAAGTGCTCTGGAATATCTGGCAGGCATCAAGGGAGAAACTTATTCGTCCAGAAGCAAGAAGATTCTGAAGCCGGCTGGTTCCCCGGCAAAAAGGCCTCTTTAACGAAATTCTAATAGAACTTGAAAAAAATAGACGGAATAAAATTAATTACCAGATTTGAAAAAGACATGCAGAGAAATGTACCTGCCTTCTTCAACCTCTTTTCTGGCTCATATAATCTCTTTCTTTATTTTTTCATTTGATTTATGGTTATATCCAGAAAATGCCCTATAATATCCCGGAACTGCAGATAAGTAGGAACTTGCACTCCAACATCTATTTTTCTCTGGAAAGTCTCCTTTACCAGAGAAAAGAGTTTTTCGTCCTCTGCCCGGTTTTCAGATTCAACTTTCACCCATTCCCTGGTGAGACCCTCAGGTGCTGAAAGGCTGCTCCGTCGATAAAAGTGATGTCCTGCATATGTATTATGTAAGACAGATCGAGTATAAGTATTGAAATTACTCAGGATAATAAATTAAAAAGTAACGGATGCTGAGGCTTTTTAAAGGAAGATTTTATAAATTATTTGAATCATCGTATATACAAAAATTTAAGATGTTGGATATCATATAGAGAAAGGGGGACTTAGAGAATAATTCCCTAAAACATCCCCAAAGGGAAAAAGGGTGGCAATTAAAGGGAAATAAAGTAAGGCTTGATGGAGGATAAATAGCCAGATAAGGCCTTAACTGATCTAAAAGAGGATATATTACATCCTGAGAAACACTGAACATTATGTAAAAAGTAAATGTGTTTCTTTAAGATAATTTCTCAAAACTGATCCAGAAGAAGAGCTTCCAGAAGCTGAATTTTTCCGGAAATTAAGTTTTCCAGGGACAGAACCAGGAAGCAGGCTCAAGAACCATATAAAGAGTTAGATCCAGACTAAAATCCCATACTTTCGGCCCTTCCCTGATATTGTTGAAATAATCCTCAGCATTCAACCAGAATTGTGTCTTCAACCAGAAATTTTTGGGGGTATGAATTATGAAAACTGAAGTAAAACTATTGAATGAGTATTATCCCTGGAGAGAAATAAAACTAAGGGGAGCCGAATGTTATTTTAAAGGGAATGTCTTTTTCGAAAATAAACTTCTGAGTCCGGAAAAACTTGCTGAGTTGATATTCCCTTTAATCTGTAAAGAAGGACAGGGCAAGGAAAATAAAACCGGAGCTTTTCTTGAGAAATTAAACGGGGAATTTGCATTTATTGCCGAAACTAAAGATATTATATTTTGTACTGTTGATAAAACAAGAAGTATTCCCTTGTTTTACATAAAAACAAAAAATAGCCTTATTATATCAGACAGT
>JBFHIK010000445.1:0-2304 GCA_041596555.1 Methanosarcina sp. | reverse complement strand
GAGAAACTGAATGCATAAAAATCTTCCTGACCCGAAAAATGCGTCCCTTGTCCCCAAAACCACATTTTAATCCACTTTTCATAGGGTGCTTCCGCCAGCTTGTCTGGCGGCCCTGCAAAAAATGTAGAAAAAAAGAAAAAGAATAGGATAAGGAAAAAATAAAGAGGCTGAAATCGCCAGTAAAAATCAATAAAAAAATACATGGAAAAAAGTATTTTTCAGGTATAATTTAATCCTGTTTTGACTTCATTTCCCGATTTTTTACTCCGTTTTTACTTTACGGCTTTTCTTTAGGGTTTTTTGTCTTACTTTTTTGTCTGAAAGCCGCTCTCCTGCGTCGAGCGTGACAAAAACGGTTTGATAAGGCGAATGACGTTGTACGGGTCAGAGTTCTAAATTTCGAGCTGGCATTATTTTCTTTTTATTCGAAAATATCAACCTTTTAATGATGGATGATCAATCATCCTATGCGGAAAATATTTATGCAATGGATGGATTGACTAATCAGTCAATTAAAGAGCTAAAATATGAAAAAACAGGTTGAAGACAAAAGAACAGCCATCATAGAAACAGCCCTGAAACTCTTCACTGAAAGAGGTTTTCATGGCACCTCCACTGCTCAGATTTCAAAAGAAGCAGGTGTAGCCACGGGCACCCTCTTTAACTACTTCCCTACAAAGGAAGACCTCATAAATAGCCTTTATTTTGAGGTAAAGGGGGAGTTAAGCCGCAGCATGGGGAATGGAATCGAGAGTGAAAGTAGCTTTCAGGACAAGTTGAAGAGACTCTGGTCAAATTTAATTAAATGGGGAATAGACAATCAGGAAGAGTTCCTTTTTGTTGACCAGTTCTGTTCATCCCCTTACATAACAAAGTTTACGCGTGAAGAAGTTATGAAAGAATATGTCTTCCTCCGTAATCTTGTGAATGAAGGAATAAAAACAGGAGATATCAAAGACTTTTCCCCGGAGCTGACCATTTCAATGTTTTATCAGGGCAGCAGAGCAGTTGTGAATCTTATCCTTAATTCAGATCCATTACAGGATAAAAACGAGCTTATAGAGGACGGATTTCAGATTATCTGGAGAGGTCTGGCTCGAAAATAATTTATTCACCCGCTTATGAGTGATCAGTCAATCAGGTACAAAGATTGCATCAGGTACAGGATTGTGGATCAATTTATCCTAAAAATAGGCAGTCAATAAAAAGATCAATCAGGAACCGATTAAATGTTTCGAAGATTTCAGGAGAATTAAAAATGCTGTATAGAAAAATGCCAAAGAACGAAGACGAACTCTCAATACTGGGTTTTGGGTGTATGCGTCTCGCCTTGAAAGAGGATAGGACGATAGATGAGGAAAGAGCCCGAAATCAGGTCCGCTATGCAATCGACCACGGTGTAAACTACATTGACACTGCATGGCCCTACCACATGGGTGAAAGTGAGCCTTTTTTAGGACGCGCACTTGCGGACGGATACCGGGAGAAGGTTAAACTTGCTACAAAACTCCCTTCCTGGATGATCGAAAGCCGCGAGGACATGGATAAATTCCTGAACGCCCAGCTTGAGAAGCTCAACACGGACCACATAGACTATTACCTTATCCACACGCTTGTGGGACCCTTATGGGACAGGATCGAAAAGCTCGGAGTGGCCGATTTTCTTGATAAAGCAAAGGCTGACGGCCGGATCAACAATGCCGGCTTTTCCTTCCACGGCTCGGGAGAAGACTTCAGGAGGATAGTAGATGGGTACGACTGGGACTTCTGCCAGATTCAGTACAACTTCCTGGACGAAAAGAACCAGGCAGGCACAGAAGGGCTTGAGTATGCAGCTTCAAAAGGTCTTGGAGTTATCATTATGGAACCTCTGCGCGGAGGAAAACTCGCCAGTCCCGTACCTCCTGCTGTGGAAGAGATCTGGAATGAGGCTCCGGTAAAACGGACAGCTGCAGAATGGGGACTTCGCTGGGTATGGAACCACCCTGAAGTAACGGTTGTCCTCTCAGGGATGAATGAGGAAACCCATATTGAAGAGAACCTTGCGGTAGCAGACAAAGCATATCCAAATTCTCTGACTGAAGCTGAACTGCAGCTGGTAAAGAAAGTAGAGCAAAAGTACCGTGAAATCATGAAAGCAGGCTGCACAGGATGCCGCTATTGTATGCCCTGCCCGGAAGGAGTGGATATTCCTGCCTGTTTCGACGCATACAACAACCTGCACATGTTCGGCAATGCAGACGAGGCAAAGTTCATGTATGCAGTAGGGTTGAGTGGCACCCTATCCGGCGGAAAGCCCGGATT
>JBFHIK010000444.1:0-2309 GCA_041596555.1 Methanosarcina sp. | reverse complement strand
GAGGAAGGTCTTCTTGTCCTCGGGATTGGAACTGTCGGTTCTGTGCTCTCGGTAATTTTCTCTCCCTTCTCAAGCCTGCCTGTTAACATTGCATTTCCACTTCTTGCAGCAGCTTTTTTTGCAGTTGTGTACAGGCTGCTTTCTTTGCGGGAAAAAACCCTGAAAGGGACTCTGCGGAGGGCGGGGTCCCATATTATCCACCTCGGGGCAGTCCTGCTTCTTGTTGGCATTCTCTTCAGCACGAACATGAATGTTGAAGATTCTGCTGTTGTACCCCTGGGAGAAGTGGGCACTTTTAAGTCTATGGGTTACAGTGTTCACGTTACCAACATCACATCCGGAATTGAAGGGGACCCCTACGGGAACTATCCTGGCTCAGCTTACGTAAGTACCGTAGATTTTGAGGTGTACAGGTGGGGCCAGCTTTTTGACAGCGGAAAGGTCAGGTATATAAGTGATTTCAAGTGGGAACAGTCCTACACCGAAACTTATATTCACAGAGGGCTTCTGGAAGAACTTTTTATTGCCCCAAAATCCGTGGATACAAAAGCCCAGACCGTGGAACTTTATGTCCGGAAGGTGCCTTTCATGACCGCTCTCTGGGGTGGATTTTATCTGATGGTGCTGGGAATCCTGATACTCTTCCTCTCGGATTCCCTCCTGAGAGAAAAAGGTACCCTGGGAGATGGGCTTTCTGGAAACTGCTTTTCTGAAAGAAGTTCTCAGGTAGATGAAAACAAAAACGCTAATAGAAAGAAGCGAGTTAGTAAGAAAAATGTATGAGACGGGTGTGCAGATGGTGATAGTATGAATACTGGAATGGGGCTCATCTGGATAGCGGGAGCTTCCGGACTGCTTGCTTTTTTAACTTCCCTGTTTTACTTCTTCAGGCAGGACAGGAAACTTCTTGTCCTTTCCGAAAAACTGGAACTTGCAGGAGGATCGGGTATAGTAATCGCGATATTCCTGCTTGTCTACCACCTGCTTGTGGTGGATACGGAATACAGTTATGTCTTTCAGCACTCAAGCACTGACCTTGCCTGGATCTACAGGTTTTCGGCGCTCTGGGCAGGACAGGAAGGGTCATTTTTGATCTGGACAGGTTTTATCTTCATAATGCTTGCAATAACGCGTTTTACAGGCACTGGTAAAATTCTCAGGGAAACAAATCTCTTTGCCCTTATGAGGTCAGTTTCACTCTTTGTAGCCTCTGTATTCCTGCTGCTTCTGGCGTTGAAAAACCCCTTCTCCATGTATTATGTAACAGGTGCAGGAATGCCTGCAGTTACAAACTGGAACCTCTTTGTGGAACCTTTCGTTGTTTCTTACGGACAGGGCATGAACCCTCTGCTCAGGAACCTCTGGATGGCTATCCACCCCCCTCTTCTGTTCCTCGGCTATGCAGCCTTTACCCTTCCTTTCGCTGCTGCAATTGCAGGCCTTGCCCTCAAGGACAACAGGTGGTCTGAACTTGCAACAGGCTGGATGCGTGTCTCCTGGCTCTTCCTCACCCTCGGGATCGGATTCGGAGCATTCTGGGCATATGAAGTGCTTGGCTGGGGTGCCTGGTACTGGACCTGGGACCCTGTAGAAACTTCTTCTCTGATTCCCTGGCTTACGGCAACAGCTTATCTGCACGCAAAGTTAAGGATCCGCCAGGGAGAATATGGTTTCATGCTCCCTATGCTTGCACTGGTCTCTTTTATTCTGGTCATTTTCTCGACCTTTGTCACAAGAAGCGGGCTGTGGGTATCCGTGCATTCCTGGCAGGACTTCACAACAGAAGGGATGATAATTGCCCTCTTCCTGCTGATCCTTACAGGTTCGAGCACAGTTCTCCTTGCCAGGAAGTACTTTAGCGAGGAATAAATTAGTGAGGAATAAAGGTTCTTCTCCAGGCTCTTCGCTATTTTGTACGGGTTGGAGCTTAATGTCTGCAAATATTGTTTCCTGTGTGTGTTGAAAAATGAATGTACTGGAGTGAAAAAATGGTTTTGAGACAGCTTGTATAGCTGAAAATAAAAAATTAAGAAATGTATCTGACCCGTACAACCCTATTCGCTATACAGAACCGTTCTTGTTCCGCTCGACGCAGGATAGCGACCTTTCCCACGAAAAAAAGGAAAAGGATGAATATAAAAGCAGGAAAGTAAAACAATTGAATACACCTGGAAGAAATCAAATGAGTAGCCGTGGAAACCTGTAATTTTTTTGTTTCTTTTTGCTTCTTTCAGCTCATTTTTGATTCTTTCAGCTCATTTTTGATTCTTTCAGATCATTTTTGATTCTTTCAGATCATTTTTGATTCT
>JBFHIK010000443.1:0-2338 GCA_041596555.1 Methanosarcina sp. | reverse complement strand
GCAATTTTCTGCCACCTGCGATCAGAAACATAAACTGCAATTTTGGGATTCTCTTTATTAAATTCATCAAGTGAAACCCGGATTGAATTTATGATGGAAAATACTTCTCTGGAAATTTTTACTTTAACGGTTTCCCCGGAAAGTAGCTCAAACTCATCGTGAGAAAACTGCAGCCCATCCGGAATTTCAATATCAATAGAGGCAGCCCCTCCCTCAAGTAATTTTTCAAAATTTTCTCGTTCTTCCACGGGATTTACTATTATTCGCATTACAAACCGGTCATAGAGAGCTTCCAATCCTTGATTGGGTGGCGGAGTCTCATTACTTGCAGCAATCAATGCTTTTAATGGAACTTTTTCGTCTTTTCCGCCATTGCGATAAATTCGTTCATTTATAATAGTCAACAATGTGTTTAAAATGGCTGGACTGCTTTTCCATATTTCATCCAGAAAAGCAAAGTCAGCAGTGGGTAAGTAGCCTTCTGTTTTGCGAATGTAATTATCCTGTTTTAGTTCTCGAATACTTACAGGTCCAAAAACATCTTCAGGAGTGCTAAATCTTTGCATCAAATACTCAAAATGAGTGGTATCTTTAAACACTTTTGATATACGACGGGCAATTAGACTTTTCGCTGTGCCTGGCAAGCCATATAAAAAAATTGACTGCCCGGAAAGGGCTGAAAGAAGAGAAACTGCAATAATCTCTTCTCGTTCGTACAGTCCATCAGAAAGGATAACAATTAAATCTGTAACTCTTTTTTTCATGGAAGTATTTGCTTGCTGATAACTCATTTTTGATTTCCACCTTTTGTGCCTGGTTTATGATTGGGATTTAGTTGTTTCCCCCGATTGACCTGACCCTGATCGTATTGCTTATTCATTTCTGATGAGCTTTAATTTCATATTTCAGTCCCCTTCCATAAAACAGAACTCAATTCCAGTTGTTCTCGAGGAGATGCAGCATCGCAACACTGACTTCCAGCTGTCTCATGCCCTGAACAATCTCAATACTCTGGAAATAGATTTTTAGTAGGCTCTGTTTTTGAACCACTTTTATCTATCATTTAATATCATTCAAAGAATGATTATTAAGTTCACTACTATAAATGTACACTTATGTATTATGTTTAATATTTATCGATTTATACATTGACTTTAGATAGTAAAAGTGTTTACATATCTGTTAAGAGGGTCTGGATCATGATTTTCAGTAAATATCAAGAAGAATCATTTTCTTAGAGTTACCCATAACTGCTCGTCTACTAACTGGATCTTTATTCCGTGAGGCTGATTTTCAGGGCCTGTTTTCAAAATTGCATGTGCATAAAAGGCAGCAAATGTCAACGTTTAAGACCAACCTTTAACAAATGGTTGATGAAGACCGTTTCTTTATCTTTCAATGGGGCTGGCTTGAATGGAACTGCTGGGCATTGATATACTTGAGGTTTTGACGGGGATAGACCAGTTTGTCTGGGGACCCCCCCTTCTGATTTTGCTGGTAGGAACCGGGATTTTCCTGACCATAAGCCTTGGGCTGATCCAGATCTTCAGGCTGCCCCTTGCTCTCAAATATGTCCTGAATTCGAGAAAATATGAAGCCGGAGTCCTGGGGGATGTCTCAAGCTTTGCTGCGCTCAGTACGGCGCTTTCGGCAACGATAGGGACCGGGAACATCGTGGGGGTTGCAACTGCAGTCAAGACCGGGGGACCCGGGGCTCTTTTCTGGATGTTCCTTGCGGCTTTTTTCGGGATGGCAACAATGTATTCCGAAGCTCTTCTGGCAGTCAAATACAGGACCGTGGACGAAAACGGGCAGATGTCCGGCGGACCCATGTACTATATCAAAAATGGGCTGGGTCATAAAAAATACAGTAAAATTCTTGCCCCTCTTTTTGCCATCTTCGGGGTAAATGTGGCACTTTTCGGGATAGGGACCTTTCCCCAGGTAAATGCCATCGTGGATTCGGCCCGGATCGCTTTTGATATCCCTGAAATTCTGAGTGCCGCCGTGCTGAGTTTGCTTGTGGCTTTTGTGACGCTCGGGGGGATCAGGAGAATTGCGGCTGTTGCCCAGTTAATGGTGCCTTTCATGGCAATTGCATATATGCTGGGCTGCATTGTGATTATCGGGCTGAACCTTGACAAAATTCCTGCAACCTTTTCTCTGATAATCGGTTCTGCTTTTACAGAAACCGCTGCAAGGGGAGGCTTCCTTGGAGCAGGGGTGATGCTTGCAATCCGGATGGGAATTGCCCGGGGGATCTTTTCAAACGAAGCGGGACTCGGGAGTACGCCCATTGCAGCTGCAGCTGCAAGGGTAAAAGAGCCGGCAAAACAGG
>JBFHIK010000442.1:0-2338 GCA_041596555.1 Methanosarcina sp. | reverse complement strand
TTTGGACATGAATTTGAAACCTCTTCCAGAGCCTTAGTCTCAATTTTCCTGAAGTAACTTTCACCTTTTTGAAATATCTCAGGAATTGTCTGATTATACGTTTCTACAATATATTCATCTACATCGCAAAATTCAAGCTTAAGACATTCTGCCAGTTTTCGTCCTATGGAAGTCTTTCCGCTGCCTGGCATTCCTATAAGGACAATATTTGTTGAATTTTTTTTCATGTATCCTCCTAAATAAGCCTGCTGGTTTCAATGAATATTTTTTCGACAGTTTCATCACTTACTTTTATATCATTCCAAAGTTCTTCGGCTTTAATTGCCTGACCTACAAGCATGTATAGGCCATTTATTGCCACGGCATTATTTTCTCTTGCATATCTTAGAAACAGAGTTTCCGAAGGATTATACGTCAGATCTACTGCATATTTAAATTTGCTTAGCAGTTCTTTTTCTACAGGTGATGAGTTTATGTTGGGATACATACCAGCAGGTGTGCAGTTTATGATTATATCCTTAGCTTCCAGGTTTTTAAGTTCTTCATATGACATCGTCCTGCATCCTTTAAATTCAGCTTCAAGTTTTGAAGGGTTACGGCTAACTACCGTTATATCTGATATTCCGTTATCTGCCAGATAGTGAAACACAGACTTGGCAGATCCCCCACTTCCGAGTACTACTGCCGATTTATTTACAGTCTCAATTCCATTTTTCTTTAGCAGCATCCCAAAGCCGTAGTAGTCCGTGTTATAGCCTTTCAGTCTATTTCCTTCGAAAAGAATAGTATTAACCGCCCCTATCTTTACAGCTTCTTCCGATATTTCATCAAGATATTCCATGACATCTATTTTATAGGGTATGGTGACATTGACACCCCTGAATCCGAGGGCTTTCAGCCCATAAACAGCTGTTTTAAGCTCATTTTTTTCAACTTCAAAAAGGTGGTAGCTTGCATCTATTTCAAGTTCTTTAAACAACATCTTGTGGATAGCTGGTGACAGGCTGTGTCCCAGTTTTTCGCCGAGCAGGCCATATATATTGCTCATCAAAGTCTCCCTTAATCATTCTTTTTATAGTTTCCAAGTATTTTGAAATATGTGGTTTTGGTTTTAATCAATTCCATAATCTGCTTGACTTCAGGATTTTCGAGATTTCCTTCAAAATCCAAATAAAAGAAGTATTCCCACGATTTCTCCATGATTGGTCTGGATTCAAGCTTCATCAGATTCAGACCTTTTTCTGAGAACAGCTGCAGAATATTGTACAGCGTGCCTGCCTTATGAAGCAGAGTAAGTACTACGCTGATTTTATCTGAACTTTCGTCAGGTTCAAGTTTTTTTCCAACAATAACAAAACGAGTATAGTTATTGCTGTTAAAGTTGAGATTATCTTTTAATATATCCAGTCCATAAATAGCTGCAGCCCTGTCACTCGCAACAGCAGCCTTAGACTTGTCCCCAGCTTCACTCACAAGTTTTGCGCTGAGGGCAGTATTATGATAGGGAATCAATTTCCATTCCGGATATCCCTGGAAAAATTGTGCCGACTGCTTAAACCCCTGGTTATGGGAGTACACTTCCTCTATATCCTCTATAGTTGCCCCTTTTACCCCAAGGAGATTCTGTCTAACTCTGAGTACTATCTCTCCATTTATATGGCAGCCATATTTTCTAAGCAGGTCATAGACCTCGGTTACGCTTCCTGTAGATGAATTCTCAACCGGAAGGATTCCATAATCGACTTTATTTTCGCTTATTGCAATAAATACATCTTCAAAGCGCTGGTAGGCAGTCGTATTTGCCCCTTCTCCAAAATAATTAAAAAGTGCTTCCTCGCTGAAGGAACCCTGGATTCCCTGAAAGCCAATTTTCATATTTTGTCTGCGTTTTTGAGACCCGGATTTCTTTTTATCATTATAATATTCTATGTGATTTTCCCTGATATACTTATTCTGAAAATCCTTGCTTATTTCCATGACATCATGAAAAAACGCTTCCATTTCATTTCTTAAATTCTTATTTTTCAGGTTTTCAAGATTCTGCTTGATTACCTGAGCCTCTCTTTCACTGTTGAGTACGGGGATTTCATTTTCAATTTTATATTCTGCAACCTTTGCTACAAGTTCCATTCGTTTTTCGAAAAGCTGTACAAGGCCTGCATCTATTTCATTGATTTCATTCCTTAGCTCATTTAAATCAAGTGTCTTCATATTTTTGCCTCCATAAGAAGATCCAGCAGTCCGAGTGCGGTTACCGCCTCGACTACGGGTACTGCTCTTTGAACTATGCATGGGTCATGTCTGCCTTTTATTTCAAGAATTGTATTTTCCATTTTTT
>JBFHIK010000441.1:0-2348 GCA_041596555.1 Methanosarcina sp. | reverse complement strand
TAGAGCAGATGGATACGAATATGCCACAGAGAATTTGGAAGTTGACGGAATTCCTCCTACGACTGAAGTCATAGGCATCCTTCCTTAATTTATCGTGAGAACTTTTGAATTTCAAAAATAAACCAGCCCAAGCTGTAAAAAATGAGTGGCCTGAATTATTTCATGGCCATTTCAACTCTTTTCCTGAATTCATCAGGGTTTTCAGAAACCAGGACAACAGTCCTGAAAAACCCCTTATCTTTCCTGATTGCCACAGCTTTTGCATGTTTTCCCGCAAAAATTAGCTTGCGGCCCAATATTCTGACGCCCCACCCCATATACCACGGAAATTCGTCCATGATCTCTACCGAGCTGATATCGGAAACCGGAACTTTGTACCTGAATGGAGGAAAAACCGCAACAACGCTGTCGGAAGTTATCAGGAATTTCATGCCAAAAAAGCTCCACATTGCAGCAAGGTAAATGAGGAGGACAAGAGGGAGAGCGTACTTTTCCTCAGGATCAGTGCCAAAGCCGAAAAGCCCTGTAAGAGAGAAGATGTAAAATGCCAGGATAAGCAGCAGACCTGCAAACATAAGCAAGCTTATTTGTTTACCATAGGCTGCCTTCTGTTCGTAAAAACCTATTATGGTACTACCTCCTGTTTGAGAGGATTTTCAATTATTCTATGCCAGGTTTTTCTGTATAAAGTATTTGTATAGTAAAAGGCACCGGTATTGTATAAAGTATTTGCATAAGTAGTTGTATAAGTAGTCCTGTACAGTACATATTTAGGACCAGAGTTTATTTCATTCCTGAGGTATTTCGGTAACCCGGGTTGAATTAAGTAGCAGCTCATTAAATAATTCAGTGCCCAGTTGCCGGGCAGAGGGTTCGTAGCATATAAGGTTCTCTCTGTCAAAGTGCTTCTGATTCTTCGGGAAAAGGGATATCAGGAAAAACTTATCACTAACGGCAAGATTTGCAATCTTCAGTTCTCCAGAATACCGGAAAAATTTCACATTATCAAGAGACATCATAATTCTGAAGTCCTCCATATAGTCAGTATAGTACCGTTGAAGAACAGAATCGGGCATTAGAAAGGAGAATTCAACTCCCTTTTTTGCAAGCTCCTGGCAGAAAGAAATCATAGGTTGATGAAAGTAGGCTATGGCTTCAAAAACATGGGTGGAATTAGACAGATTATTCACAACTTCCTGGTCGAGTTCGAACATACGGTCCAGGTTAGGATGGATCAGTTTACATTTTCCAAGTTCTCCCAGCTTCCTCCGAAAAGAAGGAGAAAAACCTTGAAGGTCCTTTTCCGACCAGTAATCAAAGTTATCTTCAAAAAGTTCTATAGTGCCGATAAGGGGCTGCATTTTTTCAACTAGAACGTTTCCTATAAGAGAAAGGCTATAGGTTTTGTCCTCCTGAACGACCAGGGACATATCCTTTAATTTTTTAATCTGGGGAAGGATTGAAGTGGAAGTTGCCTGAAGAGCTTCCGTAATTTCACCCATATTCTTGGGTCCACTTTTCAGAAAAAGCAATAACTGTTTTCGCTTGTCGGAAAGAAAAATCAGCTCTATAAGTTCCAGTTTCACCCTTCAGTCTCCTCTCAGTTATAATTCTAAAAAAATTACAGGAAAGAGTAAAAAGATTACAGCCGCCTAAAATATATAAGTTATTACTTTTCCTCCCACCCTCTTGCTGAAGAGAAGGCAGAGTATTTTTATAAATACTGATCAATTAGATCAAATATTAGCAACAAGTTTAAACTTGAGAAGTCTAATAAAATCTTAAAAGTTGAAAAAATTGAGTATCTGCAAGAAAAAAATGATGGAATCTCTCTGGAGTTTCCCTGACCTGCTGGTTCTCACTACCTGCTGGTTCTCACTACCTGTTAGCTCCCGCTAGTGTCGCGTCAATCTTCAAGGATTGAACGATTAGAAACAGTTGTAATTTATTTTTTATATTACATTTTACTGCTTATGCGACACTAGATAGATGTTTACTATTATCTCAGGTCAGGGTGCCTTCCAGAATCTTTAAGCTTAAAGTTTTAAGCTGGAGATTGTATAACAAATAAGGGTTCTTGAAAGATTGTGAATCTTTCAACATTATCTTATCTGCATTGAAGAAAATACGACAATCCATAGGAAAATATGTCCGTCCCTATAAGAATTCAGGCAGGAGCTTCCTTGGTCAGAATGTAAGCAATCATTTCAGGGTTCAGCTTGCTTTCCCTCGCAACCTTTTCTTCGATTCTCTCAGCAGGTGTACCCTCCATCTTCAGTTCTCTAATCTTCTCAATCACTGAAGATGGAATACTATAATATTCATTAATGTCTTTCCTGTGGCCCCAG
>JBFHIK010000440.1:0-2351 GCA_041596555.1 Methanosarcina sp. | reverse complement strand
GTTAAGAAAAAATGCAGGAGACTGAGTGCGAGGAGTACAACATTAGTTCAGATGGTACAGATGACGCATTCCTCCCCCACCTGCCATTTCCGGCAAGCCGGAAATGTCGAGGAAGGGGTCTCCTGCTGAGGTAAGATGAAGCCGTGAATCTATGTATGGCAAGCGTTATTTCTGAAGTGCCTATATCATCGGCTTTTAGGGTCGATTATAGTATACTTTTTTAAGAGATGTATTTTTCAAGCTTATCGATGTTGTAGCTGTGGCCGCAAATAATAATATTTATAATCCCATCAAGAGTATCCACTCGATGATGGTAGATAACCTGGCTGCAGATGAAAACACTATACTTCTTGAGCGTATTTTTCAGGTCCACAAATCCCCCTGCAAAGTAGTTATGGCAATAACCGGCGGCGGGGCTGAGATTATCGGAGAATTGCTCCGCCACGGCAGTGGTTCTGCAACAGTGCTGGATGCAGTTGTTCCATACAGTACAGATGCAATGGACCTGTTTCTTGGCAGGAAACCTGAAAAGTACTGCTCGGAAAAAACCGCAAGGCTGATGGCGATGGTTGCTTACCAGCGGGCCCTGGAATTATCAAAAGGCTCCGATGAGCTTGCAGCCCCCGAAGTCATCGGAATCGGAGCAACATGCAAGCTTAAGGCGGCAAACGAGCGGGAGGGCAGGAAACACGAGATCCATGTCTCCATACAGGCAGCCTGTGAAACCGGGGTCTGCACCCTAGAACTGACAGCGAACAGGACAAGGGAAGAAGAAGAAAAGATTGCTGCGCTCCTTATTTTCAATGTGCTCGCCCATCACTGCTGTGTTCCTGAGATCGATTTGCCGGATGGGATCGGGGCCGCAGAAGAGAGAAGGAAAAGGACAGGAAAAGAAGGAAAAGAAGGAAAAAAGGAAATAGAAGAAGTTGTTGAAAAATATGCTTCTGTTTCCGGAGCGGTAGGAGATCTCCTGAAACATCAGAGCTGCACCCCCGAGAGTTCCTGCAAAACATCTGGAATGGCAAGGATCAATCTTAATGAAGTAAAAGCTCCCGGAGAGATAAAGCCTGAAGAGATAAAGCCTGAAGAGATAAAGCCTGAAGAGATAAAGCCTGAAGAGATAAAGTCTGAAGAGATAAAGCCTGAAGAGACAAAACCCGAAAAACCTGAAGAAATAAAACTCGTATTTTCCGGCTCTTTTGACCCCTGCCACAAGAACCATGTCTTTATGGCGATGTGTGCTTCGAAGGAATATAATTCGCCCGTCCACTTTGAAATTTCTTTGACGAACGTTGACAAACCCCCCATAGATTTTATTTCACTGAGCCAGAGGCTTGATTCATTGAGGAAATACAAAGACGAAGCCTTCATGGGCGGGGTTTGCCTGACCAATGCACCGCTCTTCCTGCAAAAAGCTGACCTTTTTCCGAACAGCACCTTCATCATCGGGGCAGATACCTTCAACAGGCTATTTGACGCAAAATACTATGACGGCACAGTAGATACACCTGCCATTTTAAGGCACTTTAAGGAAAAGAATGTCCGGTTCATGGTGTTTCACAGAAAATCCGTCGAAATGTTCATCAAACCTGAGGTCCTTGATTTTTGCGAGATAATCCCGGTTGATGAATACGAAGACGATGGGACTTCGTCCAGGGAAATCAGAAAGAGACACAGGGGAACACAGAAGTAAAAATGAAATGTGATGTATATAAGGGGCAGCAACCTGCTGCATAAATTCCTTTTTACCATAACCGGATTCCTGTTTTTTTAAAAATTCTCATTCTCTGGAAGAACGAAGGACTACATTACTTTTTTCAAACATTCGTAACATTATAACATTATTACTTTAATATAGGAAAAATTTAAATAGATTGAATAGGAAAAAACTTACCGTCTTCCGATAAACTCCGAGAGACCATTCACTGTTATTTTGAGATGAAAAAAGGACCGAATAAAATGGCAGATATTGAAGGATTGCTCCACAAAATTGCCGATGCGGTAATCTCCTGTAAACAAGAAAAAGTTCTCGAAGAGGTTGAAAAAGCAAAGGCTGAGCTCCCACCGGAAGAAATCATTGAAAAAGGGCTTTCAGCAGGCATGAATCAGGTAGGAATTCTCTTTGAGAGAGGGAAACTCTTCCTGCCACATGTGATGATGGCAGCCGATGCAATGACAGCAGGCGTTAAACTGCTCGAAGAGAGCATGCCGACAGGTACCCGGGAAAAGAAGCCCGGAGTAATTGTAAACGGGACTGTTGAAGGCGATGTACACGACATAGGCAAGTCGATCGTCTCAACTATGGCTGCAATCTGCTGGTTTTGAAGTCCACGATATAGGCAGGGATGTTC
>JBFHIK010000439.1:0-2373 GCA_041596555.1 Methanosarcina sp. | reverse complement strand
GGTGGAATCGCTTCGGAAAGTTCATCTACAGAGCAGCCTGTTACTGTTTCCTTTGAGCTCCCAAGAACCATCCTCGCAAAGAGTTCATTGCAGCCGCGGTAGACCCCATCTTTGTCTTTATAAAATACGGGAGCCGGAATAGTATCAAGCAAAGTTTCAAGAAAATGTATCTTTTCGTGGAGGGTACTCTCTACTTCATTTCGTTCAATGGTTAACGAGATCAGGGATGCAATGCCATTCAAAAAAGAAGCGTCTTCTTTTGTAAATTTATCTTTCTTTGTGCTGTGAATTACCAGTATTCCATAGGGCTTTTCAACACTTCCGATCAGGACACTTATTCCACTCTTTATTTCCTGATATCCTTTGAGCCCCATTTTATCAATAGAACCCTTTCTGTTTAATTCTTCGACATAGGCAGGTTTTTTTGAAAGCACTGTGTACCCGGCAATCGAAGCTGCGTCTCTTTTAATAACCTTACCTATATCTTCGATCTCCCATCCTATTCCTGTTTCAAACAAAAAGTTCCCATCAGGCAAAAGTTTCAAAATTTTACAATATTCTACGTCAAGCGTAGCAGCAATCAAAGTTAAGGATTCGTCCAGAAGGGTCCGGAGGTCCGGGGTTTTGAGAGCCAGTTCGGCAACCTGGGCAAGGGCTTCATGATGCTTATCTACTAAAGGTGTTAAAGGTATTTTTAAGGATAGTTTTTTTTCGGCTTGTTTAGAAAAAGTGGCATCTGATGCCTGGAGTGATGCCTGGAGAATAGTATATTTGCCGTCAGCAGAAGGCATGACGGTAGCTGAATATGTTTTTTCGCCTGCTTCAAGTTCCAGGTATTCTGACTTATTCTTGAGGGCTGCTTTCTGCACAGTTTTCCGGATTTTCACGGGAATTTTTTCTCCGACCCCGCTTCCCCATGCTTCAAGTAATGATTTTCCTGCTTCATTAGCATAGAGAATTAATCCTTCTTTTTCGATCCTCAGGACAGGGTTGGGGCTGTTTAAAAGGAATTCTTCCATCCAGTTTCCTTCTGCCTCACTTTTTCTGTCATTAATGTCTATGCTGTCGCCCCCACCTTTAACTGCCTGCTCTTCTTTTTTTTAGCTTTTTTTCCGGATTTTGAGTTTTCTTGTCAAAAGCTTTGGGTTTCCCGAATTCTTTTTTATGAAAATCCTGTCCCGTAGTCACATATATAATAAAGTTATTGACTTATTAATTTTTGGAAACTTTGATTAAAAATTTAATTAGTAAAGATGTGGCATGATCTTATTTACAACTTTGTAGCTAAACATGAATATATATAAAAAGCCTGTCATTAAGGGTATGTAATACTGGCAGGCACCTGCAGCGGATCTCTGGAATACGTTTGGGAATGCGCTGACTGTTACATGAAAACATAAATATAATTTCGCGATTTGTGATAGAGGGTATATTTCATGGAAGACTTTAACCAGCTCAAAAGGAAACTTGACGATATGAGTGTTATGGAACTTTACGGGTATATAAAAGAAAAATATCCTGAAAACGAGGAACTTACACTCGGATCCAAAAAGATAGTAATCAGGAAAATTCTGAACTTCGAAAGAAACAGGCTGAATGAACTGGAAAAGGCTGGTCAGTAAAGTTTACATTTTCATAGTTACACATAGTCACATTTTTTTAAACGTTTTCATACTTTTTCACACTTTTTTAATCTTTTCCCTGGAAGCTCCACATCTGGGGCATTTCCAGGATTTTGGTAGCTCTTCAAACTGCGTGTTCGGAGCTATAGACTGTGAAGAATCCCCGAGGTCCGGGTTGTAAAGGTATCCGCAGTTGCTGCATCTGTACATTCTAATCACTTACCTGTTTAGCTACCTGTTAATCACTTACCTGTTTAGCTACCTGTACTCGTTACTTCCTCAACGTTAATTTTTTCCTTTGCTTTTCCTTCTTCATGCCTTTTTTCGGGTATCAAATCCAGCCTCTGAGCTGCATGGCTTCGACAACCCTCCCAACAGCAAGCGTATAGGCAGCCTGTCGCATGCCAGTCTTGTTCTTTGCCGCAAAGTCGTGCACTGAATGATATGCTTCTTTCATCTTTTTTTCCAGGCGTTTTTCGATTTCCTCTTCTTCCCATTGTATGCCGGACTCATTCTGCACCATTTCAAAGTACGAAACAATGACTCCACCCCCATTGCAAAGGATATCGGGAATTATATGGACTCCGTTTGAACGAAGGATCTCTTCTGCTTCTCTGGTCGTGGGCCCGTTAGCCATTTCGGCAAGAATTTTTGGTCTAACCCTTTCTGCATTTTCTTCAGTTATCACGTTTTCAAGGGCAGCCGGGATAAGGATATCCACCTCGAGTTCCAGCAGTTCTTTGTTGGTGAT
>JBFHIK010000438.1:0-2374 GCA_041596555.1 Methanosarcina sp. | reverse complement strand
GGGGACCTCGGCTTTAAAATAATGGCTCTGGCTGCCCTTTTTTCCACCTCTTCTGCAATCAATGCTACTCTTTACGGAGGGGCAAACGTAAGTTACCTGCTTGCCAGAGAAGGGGAACTGCCCGAATTTTTCGAACGGAAACTCTGGAACAGGGGCACGGAAGGGCTCTTTATCACTTCGGGGCTTGTCATCCTCTGCGCAAACTTTCTCAAGCTTGAAGGAATCGGTATGCTTGCCAGTGCTTCGAGTCTCATAATTTATGTAGCAGTTAATGCATCCCACCTTCGCCTGCTAAAGGAAACCGGGGCAAAATCCTATATTATATGGGCTTCCCTTCTAAGCAGCTTTATTTTCGTTGGCGTGCTGACATACTATGAATTCGTGAATTCAAAATCCACCCTTGGACTGCTTTCACTCACGATTGTTTCCTGTTTTGCTGCCGAATGGGTTTACAGAAGATATTCCGGCAGAGTGATAAAAGAAAGGACAAGCTAAACCTGTAACAAGAGTAAACCTGTAAACAGAGAATTTGAAATCAGAGGTCAAAGTAAAGCTCAAAACAAAATCAAAAACAAATATCAGGTTACTCTGGTTAACTGGTTGGTATTACCTAAATGACCATAAATGATACTCGTATTCTTTCTTTCTTTCTTTCTTTCTTTCTTTCGTTCTTTCCACGCGCCGCGCCCGGTTTGAGCTCGCCTGTGTACAGTAGATAAAAACAAAATCGTCAGGCAAGCTGGAAACCTGATACCAAATATCAACTGTGTAGCCAGAGATGATCTGTTTTCTTTTCACTCAAAAAAATCAACCATGTAATGGTGGACGACCGACATTTAGGAAAAAGGAAAAAAGAATGTTTGGAGTTATATTATATACTCATCCCTTCTCGGGGAAAAGACCTCAACAGCCACGGAGTCTTCCACAGCTTCCGCGCTGTGGGAAATCCCACCCGCAATATTCCAGGAATCTCCAGGGTTTACTTCAAGTCTTTCTTCCCCGATTGTCAGAAAGATATTTCCTGAAACAAGGTAGCTGGCCTGTTCGTGGATATGGTTGTGTGCAGGGAGGAATGCCCCTCTATCCAGGAGAAATTCGGTCATCAAGGTCTTTTCCCCGTAAACCACGGTCTTCATCCTGATGCCTGGAATGGTTTCCCTGTAGCCGTCTTGATCATGCTAACAAAACATAAAAATCCTCTTTGAAATTCCTGCAATTGATAAGATAATGTATTCTTCATTTTTTGAACATATGCCCCTGTTAGACTGGAGATGAGCAGGGTATCATGAGGTTGTACCTGAGCTGAACACTTCCTGAAGTTGAACCGTTATTATTAAGCTTACTTCCTTAAAAAATATTTGTACTGCTGGTTTTAGTTATTTATTCACAGTACTTTCAGGGAATTTAAGAAAAATGCAATATAAGCATAATTTTATATAATATTGTATATTATTATATATTTAGGGCATCTGAAAAACACTCTTTTCATACCCCAAGCATATTTTACACCCCCACTCCCAAACCACTCCAAATTTCCAGATGCCCATCCCCACATTCTGTTCTCTTTTCCATATCTTAAAGATAACTTTCCAAAAAGATTATCTCCAAAAAAACATAAATTCATTGCATGCCCCTTATTCTTTCTCCTACCCTGATTCTTTCTCCTATTAACACAGAAAGGATGTCTCTGGCTCCTGCGACTATGAAACTGTATCTTCTGGAACTGTATGACCGCCCGGCATTTGCTTCTACCCTTAATGCGCATGTCCCGCAGGAATGGCCACCTGACCAGATAACTCCTGAAGTAATTGAAGAGTTTATAGGGCGGATGCAGGCAAGAGACCGAAAAATCTGGACTTTCTACTGGCTCCTGCGTAAGGAAGGATCAGAATTGCCTGTCCTGATAGGAAATGGGGGATTTCTTGTTCATGAGGACGGAACCCTTGAGATAGGGTATTCCATGATTTCCGACTACCAGAACAAAGGATATGCAACAGAAGCTGTCCGGTCAATGTTGCAGTGGGCTTTTTCCAGCCTCAAAAAAGATTGCATCATAGCACATACGTATCCCTACATGGAGGCTTCGATCCGTGTACTGGAAAAGAACGGTTTTCTTTTTAAAGAAACAGGTTCTGGTGACGGAATACTAACTTATGAACTTCAAAGGGAACACGGAAGTCCCTGATCCCGGTTAAAAGTCTATTTATAAGGCTGCTGCAACATCACGATAAATTAAGGAAGGATGTCATAATTGAATTTCTCCGATCTCAGAAGTAAGATGAATCCTGCTTCCGGTAACGCACTTTCGTGTCTCCTCTCGCTAATGTTGGAAATGCTTGTTAAGCATAATACACCGTTCCTACCCTACAGAACT
>JBFHIK010000437.1:0-2377 GCA_041596555.1 Methanosarcina sp. | reverse complement strand
GGCTGCATTTCAGATGAGTTTTCCGAAAGGAACTCTACTTTAGGGGAAACTTTTGTCGGGGATGCCGTTTCAAAGGGTTTTATTTCGGGCTCGTTAAAGTTTCTTTCAGGCTCATTAACGGCTTTGCTTTCTAAAGGTGAAAACAGGCTTGCAGCAGGCCCGGCATTTATCTCATTAGTTGTAGCTATCTCATTAGTTGTGGCTATCTCATTAGTTGCGGCGACCTCATAAGTTCTGGCGGATTTTGCCCAGGCAGGAGGTTCGTTTATTATCACAACTTCGGGTTCAGGTTCGGATTTTGCCTGCAATTTTGCCTGTTTAACCGCTGCCTTTACGGTATCAAGCAGTTTTTCCCTGCAATCTTTCGGATGGAGGTACCAGTCCGTAGACCAGACTCTGTAGATTTTCCAGCCCAGCCCTTCGAGAACCTGCTGACGCAGGCGGTCGCGGTCTCTTGCTACAGGAGAAGAATGATAGCTTGCCCCATCGCATTCAATCCCGAGCACGTACCTGCCAGGATGGCGGGGGTCAGGAACTGCAAGGTCGAGCCTGTACCCGGCACATCCGATCTGCCGATGCACCTCACAACTGTTTTCAGTCAGGAAATCAGCGACCGCTTCTTCAAAAGGAGAATCAAGCTCCTGCCTGCCGCATGAAGGAGCCGGAAGCGTGCCGCTTTCGGCAAACTCAAGGAAGACTTTGAGAGCTCTGAGCCCGAAAGAGGAATTTTCGTCAAGGGGCAGGTCTCTTGAAGTAAAGTTGGAAAAGACAACACACTTTTCCCTTGCCCTTGTGATAAGCACATTAAGGCGCCTTTCTCCTCCTTCCCGGTTAAGCGGCCCGAAGTTCAGGGAAAGTTTCCTGTTATTATCAAACCCGAAACCCACACTCAACAGAATGACATCCCTCTCGTCGCCCTGGATTGTTTCGAGGTTCTTTACGAAGAAGTGTTCACCCCTATCATTCCCTGAGTTAAGGTCAACGCCTGGGTTTGCTTTAAGGAGGGCTTCGATTTCTTCCTGGATAGCTTCCTGCTGTTTTACATTGAAGGTGCCGACTCCCAGGCTTTTTCCGGGATACTTCTGGAAATGCTCGAACACTTCCCTGGCAACAGCTCTTGCCTCGATCCTGTTGGCTCCACTCTTGCCCCTGTCATAAGCCGCATCAGGGAGGTGAACGAACTTCAGCCCCAGGCTTTCATCTTTCTGCATGGGAGAAGGATAAACATAAAGGCGGTTGTCGTAAAATTCCTGGTTTGAAATCGCAATCAAGGACTCATGCCTGCTCCTGTAGTGCCAGCGCAGGGTCTTTACCGGGAAGCTGCGCTTGCAGACGTTCAGGATGCTTTCCATGTCTCCTGCGGAGGTATAGTCATCAGGATCGCTTTCAGGAGACGCGACAACAGTATCGAAGAAATCGGTTGGAGGGAGCTGTTTTGAGTCTCCCATTACCACTACCTGCTTTCCGCGCAGGAGTGCGCCTACAGCATCTTCGGGCCTGACCTGGCTTGCCTCGTCAAAAATGATAACATCAAACCTTGTATTCCTCGGGTCCAGGTACTGGGCAATGGAAAGCGGGCTCATCAGGAAGCAGGGCTTTATTTTCTGTACAAGGCTTCCCGCCTTTTTCATCAGGGTACGTATGGGCATGTGCCCGCGTTTGCGGTTGAATTCATTGAGCAAAATTCCGGCTTCGGAAGCCCTTGATGCTCCCGAGGTCAGCTTGGGGGCTTGCTCATAAGCAGAACAGATAATTCTCACCCTGTTCTCAAGCAAGACTTTTTTGTCAAGCTCGGTGAACTTGCTTATCTTGCCTTCATGAAGTTCCCGGATAAAAGCAGAGAGTTCCGGCCTTTCCCTGAAAGCCCGGTGCAGCATGCTTTCGGCATAGTTTCCCTCAAAAGCCGGGATCAGGGCTTCGGGTTCCATTTTTCCGGTTTCTATATCCTCCATCATAGGGGAAGCAAGCGTTTCAAGGCAAGCCTGCCTGTATCCCAGGTACTGGCTCCAGAACACGAGAGAAGAAGTTTCATCTTTCCATCTGGTTACACGGGGCTTTAACTGGCTGATTTTTACAGCTTCCATATCGTTGAACATTTTCCCGAAATCTGCCCCTATAAGGGAGCCAAGTTTTTCCAGAGAGGAAATAAAAGCCTGTTTTGCTGCCAGGACTTCGTTTATAGCAGATTCGAGGGCTGCTGCATCAACCCCGCTTCCTACCAGCCTGAATGACCTGTCAGTTAAAGTGCCTTCCCTGACATACCTGCGGAAGGGGACCACCCATTTGCAGTATTCTTCCAGGAAGACTGGGTCGCTTTCAAAACCCTTCCAGTACTCCCAGAAGAACTTTTTTCCTCTTATTTCAGCTTCCTCAAGCT
>JBFHIK010000436.1:0-2379 GCA_041596555.1 Methanosarcina sp. | reverse complement strand
GGATGAATACCGTCAACGTCCCATTTTTTCACTATCTGCTAACCTCCAACTATTATTCAGACCCATACTGTGTACTGAATTCCTGAGCGATAACCAGGCCAGGGAAACCAGAACCAATTTGATCTTTCTTCACCTCTGGAACAGAGGGTAGAGCCTGTGGACTTATGAACGGTAGTTCGAGGTATGAAGCAGGAAGCTCGTTAAGTCAGTGATGATAGTTCACTTCATACGATGAGCTCTATTATTAGTGATTTGAATTTCTGAATGTCGATGGGCTTGGAAACATAACCACTGAATCCTGCTTTCAGAAACTTTTCCTCATCGCCACGCATTGCGTGGGCTGTAAGGGCAATAACCGGGATCTCACGTGTGACAGGATCTCCTTTCAATATTTTTAGTACTTCAGTTCCATCAATCCCGGGCAACTGTATATCTAATAATATAATGTTTAAGCTATTTTTTTTACTGAGTTCAATAGCCATG
This sequence comes from Methanosarcina sp., assembly GCA_041596555.1. Lineage (GTDB taxonomy): Archaea > Halobacteriota > Methanosarcinia > Methanosarcinales > Methanosarcinaceae > Methanosarcina. Next base: position 1,896 of record JBFHIK010000436.1, on the reverse strand, counting down.
GCACCATCCACAGCTTCTATTGGGTCGTATCCAAATGAAACCAATAAAGTCCTGACAAGTTCCATAATTATAGGATTATCTTCCACGACAAGTATGCTCTTCATGGGCAAATACATCTAAACCACTTTAATCCCCATTACTTTCTTAGCCTTGAATGCATGATCACATTGATTGGAAATAGCACTTCCTAAAATAAAGAACTTTACCAATAATACTAAGAGTTATTGGTATATCTATCTTATTTATTTAAATAAGTTTCAGTGTGAAACTAACATAATAAAATATCAAAGTTTAGGGGTAAAATTAAAAACGGCACCCACCAGAATAAACCTGATAAAACAAGCTAAGAGATCATAAAAACAGGTTAAGAGATGCTGACCTGCTTTGTTGACATTCCAGATTTTACCATCCATTTTTTATGCGAGAAGCACCTTTACGGTTTAAACAGGCTCGGAACTAATATACATAAACCCTTTTTCTCAACAGTTATCGTCGCTTTTCAGATATCAAAATTTTCCATTCACCCGAAATTACAGTTACCTGAAGAAATTACAGTTACCTGAAGAAATTACAGTTACCTGAAGAAAATACATCTGATCTAACCTGAAGAAAATACCCCTGATCAAATATGTCTGACAAAAATTTAACTTGCAATCCCCCGGAAATCCTTTCCCCGGTCGGTGACAACGAAGCTCTGCTCGGTGCAATCAAGGGAGGAGCAGATGCCGTTTATCTTGGAGTTGGCGAATTCAATGCCCGCCAGGGAGCCAAAAACTTCACCATTGAGGACCTGGAAGCTGCTGTTGACCTGGCTCACTCACACGGAGTCCTTGTTTACCTTGCCCTGAACATCCCTATAAAACAAAAAGAACTGCAGCATGCCCTTGAGATAGTGGACCGCGCATACGCAGCCGGAATCGATGCTATTATCCTGCAGGACCTCGGGCTTCTCAGGCTTTTAAAAGAGATCTATCCGGACCTGGACCTTCACGCAAGCACGCAGATGACTATCCACAATAAAAAGGGAGTGGATTTTGCAGCAGGGCTGGGTGCAAAAAGAGTGATCGTTTCCAGGGAACTTACCACAGCCGAGGTAAAGGATATTGTGGACCACTCTAAAGTGGGCATAGAGATCTTCGTCCATGGAGCCCTCTGCTATTCCTACTCAGGCAAATGCCTTTTCAGCAGTTTTTTGCACGACCGGAGTGCAAACAGAGGAGCCTGTGCCCAGCCCTGCCGGCGCAGATACAGTTTCCTTGTAAACGGCAGGGAAATTGATGAAAGGCATATAGGAGGCAGTTACCCCATAAGCTGTGCCGAACTTTCCACGCTCACAGGGCTTGAGGAGATCGTAAAAACCGGGGTTGTTAGCCTCAAAATCGAAGGCAGGATGAAAAAACCTGAGTATGTGACTGCAAGTGCCGCTGCCTATAAAGCTGCAGTCGAAGGCATCTGCAGAGCTGGAGAAAATCCAACAAAGGAAGAGCTTGAAGCAAGAGAAGCCAGGCTTGCAAAACTGTTTTACAGGGGTTTTACTAAGGGGTTCATCCTCGGGGAAAAAGGCGTGTCCCATCCTAAATACAGCTCAAACTACGGAGCCTTCCTCGGAAAAGTCCTGGACCTTTCCCGTTCAAAAGGGAACACAAAACTTACAGTCCGGCTTGAAGAAGATATCCAGGTAAAAGACGGCATAAGCCTCTTCACGCGGGAAAGGATGCTTGGCTCTGCTGTAACAGGCATCATAACGATTACAGGCGAGCGCGTGAAAAGCGCAAAAAAAGGCGAAAAAGCAGGGCTTGAGATCAGCTCAAAGACAGGCAGAGCTGTCCAGCGTGGGGACGAACTCTACCTCACAACAGATACGCAGCTCCTTGATACCCTTCAGAAAACAAAACT
>JBFHIK010000435.1:0-2381 GCA_041596555.1 Methanosarcina sp. | reverse complement strand
GTGTACTTTACGATCCTGTGGGTGTCGGTACAGTAGATACCACACTCAAGCAGCATGTCAAAGCCTGCCTGGAAGAGTTTTCCCATCATTTCCTTGTCTGTTGGAATAAACTCGCCCTTGAAGTCAAGCCCGTACTTCTGCTTGAGCTCCATTGCCTTCATGGGGATCTTCATAAGGTCCCAGTCGTCCTGGGTACACTTTTCCCCTACTTTTGCTCTGTTGTAAAACTCGTAGCAATCGAATGATTTTGTGAATGTCATGTTCTTCGGCCTCCTCAGGATTATTTCATAACTTTAAGGGCTACCTTTGCAGCTTCTGCAGCGTTTTCTGCGGTTGCATCCGCACCGATCTCATCGATCCATTTCTTGGATACCGGGGCTCCTCCGAACATGCATTTTACGCTGTCCCTGAGGTTTTCTTCCCTGAGTCTGTCCATGAGGTCTTTCTGGCCGAGCATGGAGGTGGTCATGAGGGCTGAGCCTACAAGGATAATCTTTTGCCCTTTGCGTTTTGCAGCTTCATCTACAACGGTTTCATTGAGGACATCAGTTCCAAGGTCAAGGATCTCAAATCCGTTTGCTCCGAGCATGGTTGAGACAAGGCGGTGTCCGATATCGTGGATATCTCCTTCTGCAACAAAAGTAATTGCGAGCCCGGTTCCTTCATCTCCTTCCACTTTGGTTCTCTCAAGTTCGGGGGTAAGAACCTTCATTGCAGCTTCCATGGCTTTTGCAGACATCATGATCTGAGGCAGAAAAACCTCGGCAGCTTCGAACCTGTCACCGATAATCTTCATTCCGGGAGAAAGACCCTTTGTGATAATATCAATAGGTGGAATTCCTGCATCCAGGGCTTCCTGGGCTAACTGTGCGCAACCTGCGATGTTTTGAGTTACTATCGCGTTGGTCAACTTTTCAAAAATCTCTTGGTTTACCATTTTATTTAAACCTCCATTTCAGTCGAAACTGGTTGTCCTGCTCAGTATCGTTGGGCAATACAATGCGTATGGAGTTTCAATAGACAAAGAATCTTGCAAAGGTTTATCGCTCAATTATGCCCAAGCTCCGTTAGATGAAAAAAGCATTTGCATGGGTTTCTCATTTATGGCGCAAATCCCTTTTGCCTGATTTCAGTCATTAGGCATGAGGAAATGCCTTCGCAGGATCTCTAATTGTCTACTATCGAAAATTATTCACTGCCATTTGCCATTGCTTACCTGGAAAAGATTTGGATTTTTTTGTGAATAATTTCTTTTCTCCTGATATTGTATTATATTTGTATATCCCCTGAACTATTATAGCCTAACCGGGAAGGTTTTTTCGATAACTATAGGTACTGACTCACCATCTATGCACTTGAAAAGCAAATGAGTTTTGACAGGCTTAATGAATAATGCTCAAACCATGAGAATTTTTAATCATATTGAAATTTTGACTCAGTTCCAAAATCTAGTTATAAAAATAGGTGTAATATCACTACATAAAATTTATAATTTTATTCTTATATAATGATGTTACGTAATGATGTTACGGCACAAACAATGGTAACTATAAATCTTACTCTTAAAAACTTTTTTGAACCGCCGGTTCTTTTAGACCTTTTTGCTCGTTTTGGAAATGATTATGAATATACTACACGAGGAATTTTCCGTAGAAAAATCCCTCCAGAATGTCCCATATGCGGTACTCCTATGGTTCATAATGGCTATAATTCATACACTAAACAGGGTCCTGGAGAAACCAATATTGGTCGATATAGATGTTCAAATTGCCGTAGTGCACAGGAAGAAAAGCATAGTTTTTGGGAAGATATGAATACTTCACTTTTTGATTCATTCATTAAAGTTTGGAAGAAGACGAAATAAGGAGAATCTTCCATTTCACAGTCTTGAAAAGTCAAAAAACAACTTTGACAAATTAATGGAACAAATAAGAACATATGAAGAATCGATTCAAAAACGATTGTGGATGATCAACAAACACTGGTTAAATCTTACTAGATGGGGAACGGTGTCGAAATATCACTCAATTAATGTCAACGTTGTTCCTGCAACCAGCATGGTAAGCAGAGAACCCAGAACTTCTCCTTTTGCGACAGTAAAGTTCCAGCCCATGTACTCTCCTTCCAGCACGATCGCCTGAAGTTTTTCAAAAAAAATTAGCCAGCAAGAAACTCGCTGGCTCACGATTCATTTAATATAAATCCAGACTGTGACTTTCAATATAAATCCAGGCTGTAACTTTCGGCTTAGAATACAAGCCCGAGGTCTTCAAGCTGCTTTCTTGCAGAGTTGTATACCTGGACGTATTCTTCTGTTGGGGTGATGGTCTTTACGTCGTAGCATTCCTGGAAGGTCTTTCCTGCCGGAGCGCTTGCGTAGT
>JBFHIK010000434.1:0-2409 GCA_041596555.1 Methanosarcina sp. | reverse complement strand
CCCTATGAGGTTTACAAGCTCTTCTTTTTCATCTGCGGAAAAGAGGTTCGGAGCTTCCGGAAGCCTTTCCTCCGCAAGACGGACAAGAGCCTGAGCATCCCCTTTTTCATGGCTGTACCTGAGAGCCGATTGCAGGGTAACAGTCCCAACTCCCCTGTATTCCTTAAAAAAGTTCTCCGCATTTTTAAGGTCCAGGTGTCCCCTGAAAGGCAACGTTCCGGCTCCGAATATGATGCCTGTTTCGATATCTAGCTCGGAATCCAGTTCGGAAAGCCCGCTTATAGCGTATTTGCATGAGAGGGTGCTTGCCACATGCCCGAAAGAAAGGGAAGAGTCAGATTTGCCTAAAAAGACCCTGAATTTTTCCGGAGCTGTCCCGAACCGCTCTTTCCAGGCAAGGAGCGTACTTTTTGCAAGTTCCTTTGCGTGCAGCAGGGCAGGAGCGTCCTCTATAAGGGGAATTATCCTCGGGACTTCCATTGAAAACCCGAATTCCTTTTTTGCAAGCTCGCTTACGTCTGCCATATGCTGCTGGGCTTCAATGATTTCCCGGACAGTGCCCGTCATGGGGTGTACGAATTCATTGATTGCCTGGACATCCGAGTATTCAAGGGCACTCTGGTTGGCTTCGGCAATGGACATCATTACCATAAGCTGCCTGAAGCGGTTTTCCTGAACTGCACTTGGAGCCCGGGGAGTTATAAAAAAATCTTTTCCGGGCACAAGGTCTGTTTCTTCTATGAATTTTGATACGATCTGGACATTCTGATGATAGGGAGTTGCCTTTCCCTCATAATCCGGCATATATTCGTCACAGCCGAATACCACCGCAGCTTCAATGGCTTCCCCGGGCTCTTCCTGCGTGGAGATGTACCTGGATGCAGAATCCGGGTGCTGGGTACACATTACTTTTGGAAAACTGGTTTTTCTGCTCATGAAACTGAACCCTCACTGCTCAATAGGGTAAATTTTGATTTTTGCTTATTTTTGTTGGCTGCCAGATTAATTGTCATATTGGGCTTAGTGGCCTTATTGTTAACCACAAAATAAACTCAAAATGGTAGCGGTAAAGAACGTTTACTCATAAATAAATGTTTTCGTTGACAATACGTTGACAATAAGTTGACAATACGTTGACAATACATTGACATTGAGGTATTGGCTTTGAAACTGTTTGCTATATATGCATTAAAATACAGCGTAGATGTGGTATCTAAAGTATATTGGTATCAAAAGAAAACCTGAGCTAACTTAAGATTAATCCATAGAAAAAAGGAAACAACGAAAAAATCAAATGATACCGTAAAAAAGTGTGAGGTAGAAAAATGTACTGTGACCAGTGCCCTGAAGTCTTAAGCGGAAAAGGCTGTACAAAAAACGGACCCTGCAAAAAGCAGAGAGATGAGCTCTCAAGAACCGAAAGCCAGAGCAAAGAAGGTGGAGTGAGTTTTTCGACCCGGTTAAAAGGCATGATGGGTGTTTTCAAGAAAAAACATTAAAAAGGCGTCTAAGGGGAATAAGTCCAGTAAATTTCCTCACAATCTGCAGAAACAGGTGCAGCGTGTTCTTCGTATCTTCCCATTCTTTTATTTAAAATCCAATCATTTGAAGGTCATACTGGTGACTTAAAAGAATATTCAGATTACCTTTAAAGAATACTCCCATGACTAAAAAGAACAGATTACAGGATGCGGGCGATGCTATAACGTTGCAGGATATGAAGGGCCACATCATGGCCTGGAAGCCGAGAGCTGAGAAGATGTACGGCTGGAATGAAGCCGAGGCACTGAAGATGAACATTAGCAACCCGATCCCCGAGCTGAAAAGAAGGAGAGCTGGCAGCACTGAAAAAGCTAAGCCACTCTGAAGTTATGGAACCTTCCCGCACCCAGCGGCTCATCAGAGATGGACGGACCGTGGATGTGTGGCTGACCGCCACCTCACTGGTGAATGAGGCCAATGAGATATATGCCATTGCGACTACGGAGAGAGATCAAACCAGAAAACATGGAGAAGGAAAAAAAGGAATAAAAAACCTGTCAGAGCCATAACTGATCTCAGTATTATACTGGTGCCTGTATCACCTCCTGATTAATCAGAATCTGGTTTACATCTGCAGTTATGACAAGGACAACACTTCTCTCGTTGCGCCTTCTTGCGTAACTTTTAAGCTTGTGCCTTGAAACCCCCAATAAACTGATATATTACTTTTTTTTTGAATATAATACTTTAAATGAGTTTTATACATATTTAGCACGTTATTTTGGATTAATATATGAAACAAAAGTTTAAAAAAAATTATTTTCTTATATATATCCGTTTAAACCTTTTTTTCCCATAAATAAACTTATTTTTGAGGTAAGATAATTCCTTAACCGACACCAATGGAGGATACTTATGAGATATTAT
>JBFHIK010000433.1:0-2413 GCA_041596555.1 Methanosarcina sp. | reverse complement strand
CTTTCCTATCAGAGCCACTTTCCTATCAGAGCCACTTTCCTATCAGAGCCACTTTCCTGTCGGAAGCTCTCCACGTCTGTAAGAAATTCCTCCGGGATCTATCGAAAATCAGAGTATTTTATGGACATATAAGGAAGGGGGCGCGTAAAGGCACGGAAAAAGTGTGAAAATGGGTTGACAAAGCGTAAAGTATATATATCAATGTACAATATTATACTTTGTTGTACTACACTGTAGAATTGATTTGTGCTGTTAATCAATTTACTATGTTTAATTGATTGATGTGTTAAACCGAGTTATGAAATTTAACTTATTTGTGGTATTTATATACTCAGGAACGTTCTCCTGAAAATTGATGTAGGAAGATGGTTTTAATGAAATCTCAGGATATTGCTATTGTTGGAATTTTGCTTGCAGTCGGCGCAATCGTACGCTATTTATCCCTTGTTATCCCGGGACCCATAGTCTCGAATCTCGTAATAGCCTTTTACTGTCTTGCAATTATCCTTGTCGTACCCAAATTCACGGAAGTCATAGGGATAGGAATTGTAGCAGGCATCGTATGTGCCCTTCTCAGCCATTCTATTTTTCCACCTGCAAACCTTATCAGTGAACCAATAGGAGCAGTCACCTGCCTGTTCACATATAAAGCTCTCAGTAACAAGCTGTCAATCTCCCCGGCTCTATCAACCCTGCTAGGGACCCTTGCCAGCGGGACAAGCTTTGTAATCGTTGCAATTCTTATGGTTGCCCCTACAATCCTTTCCAAGTTCCCCACCATGGGAGCTTTCATAGCCACTATTATCCCTATTGTCGTATTAACTGCAGTCGCTAACGCCGTCATTGTCCAGATCCTCCACCTTCCTGCCTCAAAAGTACTTGCCAGGGGGAAAGCATAAAGCATGATCGAACTCAGGAACTTCTCGTATACCTATGGCACAGCTGGAACCCCGGCTCTGGATAGCATCAACCTCAAAATCCCGGGAGGTGAACTGCTCCTTGTCACTGGACACAGCGCAGCAGGAAAAACAACGCTTGCCTTTGCAATGGCAGGGATTTTCCACCATGAAATAGGGGGCCGGATCGAAGGAGATCTCTCTTTCAAAGGAAAGGATATCAGAGGCTTTGACGGCATGAAGGAACTGAGCCGGCATATGGGAATGGTTTTTGATGATGCTGAGTCCCAGCTTATCTTCACAACCGTCGAAGAAGAAATTCGCTCAGGGCTCGAAAACCGCTTCCACTCCGAAGCCGAAATAGGGCGCAGGCTAAAAGAGGTAATGGAACTCTGTGAAATCAGCCACCTGAAACACAGGGCTCCCCACACCCTGTCGGGCGGACAGAAGCAAAAAGTTGCCCTTGCAGCAACCCTTGCCCTGGATACGGAAGTCCTGATCCTTGACGAAGCTACAGCCGAACTGGATACAAAAGCCGTAAGAAAAGTTTTTTCCATCCTGAAGCGTTTAAAAGAAGCCGGAAAGACGATCATAATCGTCGACCACAACATAGAGGACTTCCTGGAAATAGGGGACCGAGTCGTGCTTCTTGAAAAAGGCAAAATAAAAGCCATAAAAAACCCCTCAGACTTTACCGCAACCTTTCACACACATGAGGAAGGTACAACAAGCCTTCCCCTAACAAGCCTTCCCCTTTCAAAAAATGATGGACAGCCGATTATTTCCGTAAAGAAACTCACCCAGCGTTATGGGGAAGTCCTGGCGCTCGATAACATTGACCTTGATATATACCCCGGGGAGCTCGTTGCCATCCTGGGGGAAAACGGCTCAGGCAAGACCACCCTTGTGAAACATTTCAACGGCCTTCTGCGCCCTTACTCCGGAAACGTGACCGTAAAGGGGCTCGATGCCTCCACGGTTCCTATAAACGAGCTAGTGAAGCACACCGGCCTGGTCTTCCAGAACCCGGACAACATGCTCTTTGAAGATACCGTTGAAGCCGAAATCAATTTCGGACTGAATAACATCGGAGTAAAAGGGCCTGAAGCAGCAGGGGCAATCCTCCATGCTCTTGAGCTTGTGAACCTGAGTGAGAAGCAAAAAGTCTTCCCCCGCAACTTGAGCCGCGGTGAAAGGCAGAGGCTGGCTGTTGCCTGCGTAGTTGCAATGAAGCCCGAACTGTTAGTGCTCGACGAGCCCACCACAGGCCTGGATGCCAAAGAGTCAGACCGGATGATGCAGCTCATGCGAAAGCTCCAGCAGGAAGGCCACACAATAGTCATGGTGACTCATAACCTGCAGATAGTAAGAGACCATGCCGAAAGGGTCATTCGTATGGAGTCCGGAAAAATTGTGGAAGATTTGGTTAACAGGAAATTTTCCAGTAAAGAATGTGTCAGTAAAGAATGTGTCAGTAAAGAATGTGTCAGTAAAGAATGTGTCAGTAAAGAATGTGT
>JBFHIK010000432.1:0-2423 GCA_041596555.1 Methanosarcina sp. | reverse complement strand
GGAATGCGTAAAAAGAAGGGTAAAAAGAAGGGTAAAAAGAAAAATAATGAGAGTCATGTTGCTTAATATGAGAGTCATGTTGCTTAATGTGAGAGTCATGCTGCTTAATGTGAGAGTCATGCTGTGTAATAGATGGATGTCAAAGCGTTCATTAACGATGCTGGAAACTTTGCTTCCGGATGAATAAACTCAACTCTATACACTCCTATAAAACTCCGTATCAACCCGATACAACCACATGCATCAATATATATTCACTCCTATTGTATAAAAAACCGGTTCTCATTTAATAGGTTATACATTTCTATTTTTTATCTAATTTATTTATATATTCATTATAATTTTTTATTGATTTTTATTTTAATCTCTTATTTATAATATTTAATTAAACCAACAATTTTATATGCTTTCCTTATAAAAACTTGTTAAGTATATTCCTGTACCTGAATAGGGGTTAAGATGGCACAAACACAAACTTTCGGTCGAACCTGTTTATTACTGGCAATTTTTATTTTGATTTCAGTCTCGGGGACTGGAATGGCATCCGAATTTCGTGTTTTGCCGGGAGAATCCCTCCAGAATGCAGTAGATGAAGCATTTCCGGGAGATATTATCCTTGTAGAATCCGGAGAATTTAATGAGAGTGTCTACGTTAACAAAAATAATTTAACCATAAAGTCAGCCTCCGGAAATCCTGATGATACCCTTATTGCGGGAGAGACATCCATAAGTTACGTTTTTGAAATAGTTGCCAATAATGTAACGATCAGCGATTTTTCGATAAGAGATGGTCGATGTGGCATTTTTCTGAACAATGCTGATAACTGTACAATAAATGGTAACAAAATTTCAAATCAGGAAGCAGGAATTTACCTGTTCGAATCCCGCAATAACCTGTTGAACAACAATATGGTATATTCGAACCTGGACTGCGGGATCAAATTGCTTGCTTCTTCGGATAACGTGATCCGCGGCAACTACTTCGACAACGCAGAAAATGCCAGGGATTATAAGTTTAATGTCTGGAATAAGAGTGCAGGCAATTACTGGAGTGATTATGAAGGAACGGATGAAAACGGAGACGGTATTGGAGATATTGCATATGCCGTCAACCCTGAAGCTGGCAGTATGGATTACATGCCTTTAATGAAGTATGTTCAGGCGCCTCCGGTATTACCCAAAGCACGTTTTACTTCAGATGTAACAGAAGGCTTTGCCCCCCTTTCTGTCAGGTTCAGGGATTTTTCCGAAAATGCCACGTCGTTGTTGTGGGATTTCGGAGATACTAACACCTCAAGTTATTCGAATCCTCAGTACACTTATCCCAGTGAGGGAAATTTTGTTGTTTCTCTTGCTGCCAGCAACGAAAACGGTAGTGATTCGGCATATGTAACTATATATGTTTTAAACGCTTCCGAACTATCCGGCCCCAGACTTCCTAAAGCTAAGTTTATTTATAACACCACAAGCGGCCATGTCCCTCTTGTCATAAAATTTGTTGACATTTCCGAGAACGCAGATTGCGTTACGTGGTACTTCGGGGACGGAAAGACATCCTGCTGTTCAGAGCCTGCACATACTTTCTGCGGTCCCGGGAGTTATACAGTCTCCCTTGCAGCTACAAATGAAAATGGAACCTCTTCGGCATCTATAGTCGTAACCGCCCTGCCAGCTAGCGAAGAAAATGTTGAGGCTGCTGACAGTATCGAAAGTTCAGATGTTACGGAAAACTCTGAAAATACAGGGAGTAGCCCTGATGATACAGAATGTGCCACCTGTACTGCTGTTGAACCTGTCGATTCTGATAATATTATTGATGCAGAAGGAACTGAAAATTCAGAATCAAAGTCTAACAGCGGAGGCGAGAGGACAGGAAATGCCAGGATTATCCATGGGGAAGAACTTGAGTCTATAAAAGATTCCGTTATTTCCATTGCCAGCTCAAAGAGTCTTAAAGAAGCCGGACTGTCTCTGGAAAACGAAACTCTCAAGGTTCAGAAAAACGTCGAAAATTTTGTAGATGATGCCTTACCAGAGTCTGTAGGGAATTCCTTACCAGAAATGGAAAAGAAAATCGTACCCTGGATTCCGTCGTTCCTCGGACTTGCCGGGATAATCTTCATGGTTTCTGTGCTGAAAAGAGGCAGAAGAAGATGAAAATGATACCCTGTGAAGACAGAGAATAGCATTATCAGTAGCATCCCATGATCAGGGCAACATAGTTATCTTCATGGTTTTTGATTTCTTCGTGCGTGGCGTATTTTAACCACTTTTTTCCCCCGTGAACGGCATGATCCCCACAGATGAAGAAAATGGTGCCTTTTTCTGCAGTCTGAAAGATCTCTTCAAGGTTTTTATCGATGGCTTTTGCGGCTTTTTTCATCTCTTCCCAGGTCTCTACTCTGTGGGAGTAACGGTCGAGG
>JBFHIK010000431.1:0-2434 GCA_041596555.1 Methanosarcina sp. | reverse complement strand
TTAAATGAATTATTTCTGGGGATGTGCTGGGACGAAGACTATGCTGCGCATAAATATAATACGGCTGTTGTAGTATTTCATATAGAAGATAAATAGTGTCTCATAAATAAAATATTTGCCAAGCCGCATATTTCACAGACGCGCAAAATGTACGTTTCCGTTGCCCGGACCTGCTATAAACAGCATAATAATCAAGGAAGGTAACCATGGCTAAAAAGATTGCACTGATCGTATTACTTGCCGTTTTTATCTTCTCCGGCCTCTCAATGGTCGCTTTTGCGGCAGATGAAGTGGAGTGGGTGGAGAAACAGGATGCGGCAAGACTTTATTGGGGAAAGTCAATAACAGTAGACGGCTATGATATCAAAGCAGAGGATTTCAACGAAGACAAGATGGTGTTCGTTTCGATTTCAAAGGATGGGGAAAAATTAAAGACTGCTCCTCTTACAGCAGGGCTGGAATTCGCATATAATGACGAGATAAAAGTTTATGCTCAGAGTGTAAATCCAAACTATGAAATTATCACCAAAGATGGGAAGGAATTCAAGACTGGAAATTGGAATCCATATGCTGATCTGGATATTCTTATAAGAGGAAAGCCGAGTTTTGACATAGATGTTGAAACTGATAAAGATACATACGATTCCAAATCTATAGGGGATAAAAGAATCGATGTAACGATAACAGTTAAAAATGATGGGGAAGCAAAGGCTGAAAATGTTGTACTGACTGTTGATACCGGTGAGCTGGAAGTACTTAGTGGAAAAACAAAATACACCTACACTAAAGTCCTTAAAGATGAGACGGTTGAGACCATAACTTTCACACTGAAAACGCCCACTCCCTGGGAAGATACAGATTTCAAGATAACCGCAAAAACTACCTGTGAGGACATTAAGGATGAAAAGTATGAACACGAAGGTTCCAAAACCATAAAAGTAGAAAAAAAATGGGACCTTATTGTTTCAAAAAGTGCTACAAAAGAGCGTCATATGGGAGAGCCTGTATATGTTTCAGTCACCGTCCGGAACGGAGGGCTCTGTGACATAAACAATATCGTCCTTAAAGATTCGATCGTTTCTAATATGCATCTTCAAAAAGATGCAACACTTGATAAGACACTTTCTCTGAAAGCCGGAGAAACAGCTGAAAAGGTTTTTGAGTATACCCTCATTCCGGAAAAACCTGGGGACTTTACTTTCCCAAAAACCGTAGCTACTTTCACCCTTGCAAACGGGAAGGAAGGAGAAGTGACTTCCGATAATTCTGATACGACACTAATTTCCGGGCCCTATATTGAAATTACGAAAACTGTTGACAGACAACAGCTAGACCCTGGAGACAAACTGACTGTAACGGTCACTACAAGAAACACTGGAAATGTTGATGCAAGTGTAACGGTAACCGATACCGTGCCTTCCGAAGCTAAACTTATAAGTGGAGAAACGAGTTTCAAGCAGGTCCTTGAAAACGGCGGTGGCTCAAGAACCCTCACTTACATTCTGCAGATGAATAAAAAAGGGGAAGTTCAGATTCCTGCCTGCAAAGCAAGTTTCCTCGATCTTGACAAATATTCAGGAGAGGTCGAATCCGGAACTCCTGTTGTTTATGTAGGAATACCAATGACCCTTGAAGGAAGCAGCTCACAACCGGAAGGGTCAACCGGCTCCAACCAGGAGAAAAATGAGCCTTCGGGTCAGTCGAGTACAGGGGGGACGGAAGAAGATTATGGAGATACTCCCGGATTCAGCTCCATACTTGCTGTCACAGGGCTCCTGGCAGGAACAGGACTCCTGAGAAAGAGAAGCAACTGAATGACTATAAAAAGGTCAACATTATTCTGGGTGCTCCCGGGTTTTACGGGACATCCTTTTTCTCACTGCCCATTCTACTTGCCAGACTGCTAAAGCCAGTATTTGCAGTCATTTATTTTTTTGCGTGACATCCTGTTTCACTTTCCAGTCTAATTCTCTACGTGGCTCATTGTAGAGCCTTATCATTCAACCTGTTTTTATTTTCCTTTGCAGCCATATTGCTGCTTTCCTGACCTTACTTTCATTTTTTTCAGCTCCCATTCCTTGAATTGGGATTTCCGGAAATTTCCTTTTTACCTGTTAAGAATATTAGAATAAAAAGATAAAATTAACAAAAAAAAGATAAAATAAACAATTAAAAAAAGATAAAATTATCAATTAAAACATAGAACTTCTGTAAAACCCTGGAACGAAATAAAAAAATCAAGTGCCTTACAAAGATATCAAAAAGAAAGTATACCTTTTACCAGAAAAAAAGGAATCAAAACATGAAAGAACTTCAGAACCATCTTAAAGCAAAAACCCTGATCCTGACCCATGGAGACTCTGATGGGATATGTTCGGGAGCAATTGCAAAAAGTGCCTACCCGGAAGCATATGTATACTTTACAAGTCCGGTT
>JBFHIK010000430.1:0-2451 GCA_041596555.1 Methanosarcina sp. | reverse complement strand
GAGCTCAGTTACGTTGACGGGTGTTTCAGGTATAACTTCTGATGTGGTTTGTGGATGATCATTGGGATTTCCCGGGAAATTCAAGGCATTGATCTCAACCAGATTTGTAAATCCGTCCCCATCCGAGTCAAGGTTTTCGATTGCGGCAAAAGATTTCCCACTTCCTGAGTATGCTCTACCATAAAGATTTACGGCGCCTCCGTTATGGCAGGTAGTGCACGAATCAAGCCTTGTGCCTGCAGTGTCATATTGCTGATTAAAAGATGTCAAAAAGCTGGATTTAGCTGATACCATTGGTGCCCCCATCAAAGCTACCACTGCTACCAACAATATAATAATTAGTTTATAGTTCATATTCTCACCACTCCGCTCCAGATTATTATGCTAATCAATGAGTTGTCTACCCGATATTTAAGCGCTCTCAATGTGGGGCCGTGAAGAAATTTACTTCACGTTTTTCGCCACATATAAAGATATCAAGAGAAATCGTTCAGGAAGAAGATAAAAATTAGCGAAGTACGGATTTAGACATTTTTACAAAAAATGGCAAAAATTCGCATTATTTACTTACCTCACAGGAAACTCCCTGAAAACCGATTCATATTTAAGTATTTGGAAATAATACCACGCTGCGAATTTTATACGTCTTGTATGCCTGCAAATTAAAAATATGATAGAGACTTCATACAAGCTCACAATATCATTTATCCCACAGAACCCTTTATTACATAAAGACTTTCACAATATAGATTTACTTCAGAATGTTCCACAGAATCATTATTACATAAGGAATCTAACAATATAGATTCACTTCACAATTATACAGAGGAAAACCGATGAGCAATATTTTACGTAGAGGCAGGCTTGAAGCTGCCCAGGATGAGGAAATTTTACGTTACACCTCCTCTATGGAGGCTGACAGGTGGATTTTTAATGCGGATATAGCAGTGGACCTTGCCCATACGGTAATGCTGAGAGAGCAGGGGATTATAAAGGAGGAAGAATGCAGCAAAATCCTTAGTGGTCTTTTGAAGATCAGAGAAGAAGGAATGGAAAAGCTCGACTTCAGCTACGAGGACATACACATCTCTCTTGAGTCCAGGCTCATCGATATGGTTGGGGAAGATGTGGGAGGCAGGATGCATTCCGGGCGTTCGAGAAACGATGAGGTTGCAACCTGCATCCGGCTGACCCTGAGAGAAGAACTTACCGGACTGCTCGAAGAAATATTTTCACTCAGAAAAACTCTTGTCACCCTTGCGGAAAACCACACTGAAACCCTCATGCCTGGCTTTACTCACCTTCAGCATGCCCAGCCGACCACCCTTGCCCATCACCTCTGTGCCCACGAATCGGCTCTTGGAAGGGACTTTGACCGGGTTTTGGACGCATTTTCCAGGGTTAACCTCTGCCCGCTCGGGGCTGCTGCATTTGCTTCTACGGGCTTTGACCTGAATCGAAAACGGACTCAGGAACTCCTGGGCTTTGATGGACTGATGGAGAATTCGATGGATGCAGTTAGCAGCAGGGATTTTCTTATTGAGTGCGCCTCGGTGTTTTCAAACCTCATGATAAACCTGAGCCGAATGGCTGAAGAACTTGTAATCTGGTCTTCTTCTGAGTTCAATTTTATCGAACTGGATGACACATATGCCTCCACTTCTTCGATTATGCCCCAGAAAAAAAACCCGGATACTGCAGAATTAATGCGCGGGAAAACCGGAGTGGCTGTGGGAGCGCTTATGTCCCTGCTTACAATCTGCAAAGGCCTGCCCCTGAGTTATAACCGCGACCTGCAGGAAGCAACCCCCAATATCTGGCGTTCGGTAGAAACTGCCAGGGCATCGGTCAGGGTAATGGAAGGAATGGTAAGGACCATGAAAATCCATACGGATGTGCTTGCAGCCCAGTCCATTACAGGTTTTACAACGGCTACCGAGCTTGCAGATACCTTTGTAAGAGAGACTGGAATTCCTTTCAGAACTGCCCACCAGATTGTCGGGATACTCGCAAAAGAAATGGAAAAACCCACCATGGAAAAAATCGACGCTGTGGCTGAAGTTGTGCTTGGGGAGTCGCTTACAAGCAGGGGACTGACAGAAAATATGGTAACGGAAGCCCTTAACCCCGTCTCCAACATAAAGAGAAGAACGGTTGCAGGAGGGCCTGCTCCGGAAGAAATGCAGCATTATCTTGGAAAGCGGCAGACTGAACTTGAACTGAACGGGCAGGAAATTGCAACTCTCAAAGATTCAATCGACTCGGCTTTTGAAAACTTGCTTGAAGTCGTCGATGAATACAGGAAAAACTGAGTAGCTAAAAGTAAAAAGCAAATTCAATAACACATTTAATTTGATAAGACATTAATTTCAATAACACATTTAACTTTAATATTATTTAGACTTCATAGTATCATACAAATTATACAGTATCATACAAATTATACAGTAT
>JBFHIK010000429.1:0-2455 GCA_041596555.1 Methanosarcina sp. | reverse complement strand
CTAATAGCCTATGACGCCGCCCTCAAAATAAACCCTGACAATGCAAAGACCTGGGTCGGAAAAGCAATGGTCCACATCAAACTCGGCAGATATAAAAAAGCGCTTGTGCCCTGCGGTCAAGCCATCTTAATAAAGCCTGATTTTGCCGACGCCTGGTACTGTAAAGGCATGGCACTCGCAGGTCTGGATAAAGATGAAGAAGCCCTCGGAGCCATTGAAAGAGCCCTCAGGATCAAACCGGACTATGCCGAAGCCCGAAAAGCCAGAAATTCCTTAAGCTCAAAACTCGGATACGACCTGGATGAAGACGAAGAGGAAAGAGAAGAGGAAAAGCCGGAAGTCAGGCGGAGCGTATGGACAAGGAAAGAGCCAACAAGCGAGATTATGAATAAAACCCGGGTTCAGGGAAGAGAACAGAGAGGAGAGGGGCCTAAGAAGAGCGAATGGACAAGGAGAATACCAAAAGAAGAGGAAACTGAGAAGAGTTGGGGTCAGGGAACGGGGCAAAGAGGAGATAGAACTGAGAGAACTGAGAGAACTGAGAGAAGTGTATGGACAAGGAGAGAACCAAAAGAAGAGACGACTGAGAATAAAGTGGGGAGAGGACGGGAGAAAAAGAAGTAATTTTCAATTTTTTCATATTTTGTTTAGATGCTTAACCACCTGTATATAAATGGCTGGTTAGATGCTTAACCACATGTACATAAATAACTGGTTAGGTGCTTAACCACTTGTTTATATGTATATGGTTAATTTGCTTCACAAAGGTGGAAAAATATATCCTCTACTTCAGGGGCAAGAATAAGGTTTTATTGGGTTTCAATTCTTTGTTTAGATATTTTTTCTGCCATTGGCAGGAGAAAGAGTTTCCTGCACTCTGGTTAGTGGGATGTGTTCTACAGTTAAACCAGAATTCTTTTTTGAAGAAACTGGATTTAGTTAAACCATTGAAATCATGGAACATACGGAAATTAAGGGAAAATACGGAAATTAAGGGAAAATACGGAAATTAAGGGAAAATACGGAAATTAAGGGAAAATACGGAAATTGAAGGAAAATATGGAAATTACGGGAAAATCTGGAAGAAAGGAAGTATCGGAACAGAGATTTCCGCACTCATCTGTGTTCTCCGGTTTATATATTGTTATTCAGATCTAATTCTTTTAGATGCATTTTTATATATTGAAGTCTCTTCATCCAGAAAATTAGTTTAATTCTAGAAGTTTAGAAAAATTATTGTGATGACCTCGAAGGTGATCTTACGCTTCAAAATGTGGCTCAAATGTGTGATATAAACTGTTCAAAGGAAAATCCTTTAGGGCATGGTCCGAATGTTTTGTTAAACATTTTTAACGATGTGGAGTTTAATAGTCCTCTGTATTACTTTACTCTGCCAGGTTTCATTCTTGTAGCAGGCGGGTTGTATATACACCTCAATCATGTACAAACCTTTTATCCTGATGGAAACTTTAATCTCGGGTATGCTGTTTTGATGTTGCTGCTGGCTTTCATCGGGGTCTTTATGGCTTTTACTGGATTCCTGCTGCATTCGATAGCTGGTTTAATCCGATATAAAGCGAATAATCCGTAAATGCGTGCTAATTCAGGGATTTTGAACATATTCCGGGATTTTTAATATTTATCCTGAATTCCACTGGCAATTAACTGCAATCAATCAAAAACGCAGAAAATAATAAAAAGTCTCGATTTTTCCGGTTGGGTAAGTTTGGAGGATTTCTCCTCTTTTCTCTTCCTTTTCTCTTCCTTTTCTCTTCCGTTCTCCCCCGGGCCTGATAAGAAAAAGAGGTTAAGTAGAGCCGCCGATATTATCACTCTATTTTTATTTTAAACTTCGGCAACGACAACAACGTAATTTTTCCCATATTTTTCGGCACAGGCGGGACAGGTAGTGTACCACATATACCATTCCTTGATTTCGAGCCCTTTGCTTTTTGCATAGCCTTCAAAGTCCCCGCACCATCCTTCCGTGTTTTCAAAATCCCCTTCATACACTTTGGCCAAGAACTTCCCGCTCATGGTTACGTTTTCAGCCCCTTCTACTTCTCTATCAACAGCCAGATAGAGGTCCATATTACTTTCAGAGGTAAGGTCCGACAGGCAGAGCCAGTCAGGCACTTCCGCGCCAGCCCTGGCAACTTTTTCGTTCATCCTCGTTATTACCTCCCCAAAGTTTAGAGGCATGTAATGCTGCGTGGTAACTGAATCCTTGATAAACTTTTTATTGTTCCATTCAAAGACTTTTCCATCCCAGGGGGCGGGGTCAAACGGAGGACAACATTCCGTATTTTCGGTTTCGCTGGTCATGGCTATTCTCCATGTTAGAGAATAACTTTTGGGGGTTAGTTTAGGGTTTTGATTTTTGTCGAGTTTGATTTTGGTTTTGGTTTTTGTCGGTTTTGGTTTTTGTCGGTTTTGGTTTTTGTCGGTTTTGGTT
>JBFHIK010000428.1:0-2469 GCA_041596555.1 Methanosarcina sp. | reverse complement strand
GCTACTGCATGCATATGGGAGGCGGGGATTGGAGCATACTTTGCTTGCTGCAGTGCTCTTTTTAACATATTCTCGTATCGATTGACCTTTTCATTCAAATCGGCAGGCATCTTAACCACCAGGGAGTCCTTTTTGCAATATTTAGTATACCTGTTAGCATCTATCTGTTAGCCTATCTGTTAGCCCTATCTGTTAGCCCTATCTGTTAGCATCTATCTATTTTTATCTGGTCTTAGTTTATGCCTTCCATAATTTCCTCAGGGCCGGCTGCAAGTTTCACAAGGGCTTCAGCTTCAAGGAAATGCAGTTTTCCGGGAACTACCAGGATATGAAGAGGCTTTCCAAAATCAAAATCTTTCAGGTTTTCTGCATAGTCAGCTTTTACCACGGGTTTCTCCGAGCCTGCCCTTGCTATTCCCACAGCAACCGCCCTGTCCATTGCTTTTTCCCCCTTTTTTTCCTCAACCTCAAGCAAGAGTTCAAGAGCAAGGTTAACAGTCATATATCCTTTTTCTTTATCTATGTCCAGAAAGACAAGGGTATGGAGGCCAAGTTCGGAGTTTTGTTTTATGGTATCATAAGGGGTTTCCGAAATGACCCTGGCTCCTCGGCGGCTTTCGTAGGGGTATGGAATACTTGCGGATTTTCCGAAGCGATAGTTCTGAAGCCCCGTCAGCCCTGAGACGGCTGAGGCGATTGACGCCCCATGAACCAGGCGGGTTTCTATCCCTAGCTGTTCCGCCCTGAGGCGCAGGTCAACGTGAGTTGTGGAGACCATTGTATCTCCACCTGTGAGGAAGGCGACATTTTTGTATTTTGCTTCGTCCAGCCAATCAGGTTGCTGTTCCACATCTTCCCTTGAGAGTAAATGGACTTTCTTTCCATAGAGCTTTTCCATTTTTTCAGGGTTTGTTCCCATGAGGCAGGAAGTATAGAACTCAGCGTATACAAGGTCGGCTTCCCGGACAGCCTCAAGTCCTTTTAAGGAGATATCATATTCATCAAAAAGGCCCAGCCCTATAAATGTGAGCATACCCCCGCTTTAGGAACTTATTGGTTTAAAGCTTTTGGCGCCGCAGGCTTATCCGGAGAATATGTGGATTTATTTTTAGATTTACGGATACGCTCAACGTATTTATATATAGAAAATTAATAACAGAAATGAGGCTTACAATCTTAATTTTTGGAGATGTATTTTCATGGTAAAGGTTACGCTCATTCACGCCAGCTGGTGTACGGCATGTCCGGCAACACGCAGGTTCTGGAAAGACCTTAAATCGGAATACGATTTCGAGTACGAGGAAATTGATGTCGAAACCCCGGAGGGTCAGGCTCTTATTGATGAGTATGGCATAGCCGGTGTTCCTACAACTCTTATCGAGGGGAAACCCGCTTTTACAGGTCTTCCTAAAAAAGCCGATGCTATAGCCCGCATTAAGTGAAGGCACGGTAAAACTTTATTTTTTGAACTCATTATCGGTTTATGGGAGGTAAGTATGTACGACCTGATTATTATAGGAGGGGGGCCTGCAGGGCTTGCGGCGGGAATTTACGCTGTGCGTTTCGGGCTTGAGACTCTGATTCTGGAAAGAAGCGAGATCAGCGGCCAGATTTCTATGGCAGATATTGTAGAAAACTATCCCGGTTTTCCGTCAATTTCCGGACTTGAACTGATGGAAAAATATAGAACACATGCTCAGGAAGTCGGGGTTAAGACCAGAATTGCTGAAGTTCTCTCGGTCCGGACCGAAGGGACAAAAAAAATCGTCTCAACGGACGGCGGGGACCTGGAAGCAAAAGCCTTAATCATTGCCACAGGCGCAAATCCAAAGCATCTGAACGTGCCCGGAGAGAAGGAACTTACCAGCAAGGGAGTTTCCTACTGCGCAATCTGTGATGGGCCTTTTTTCAAAAACAAAACTGTAATTGTTGTAGGAGGCGGCAACTCAGCCGTTACAGATGCTCTTCTTCTTTCAAAGGTTGCCCAGAAGGTATATCTTGTCCACAGGCGGGACTGTTTGAGGGCTGCAAAAGTCCTTCAGGAGAGGGTGGCTGCAACTCCAAACATTGAGCTCATCCTCAATACTCTTGTCCTGGAAATAGTAGGGAGCGGGGAAGGGATAAAAAAGGTCGAAAAAGTTATCCTGCAAGACCTCAATAGCAAAGAATCAAGGGAGCTTTCTACTAACGGAGTTTTTATCTATGTGGGCATCCACCCGAATACCGAATTCGTTAGTGTGGAAAAAAATAATGAAGGCTTTATCAAGACCGACCGCTGGATGGAAACCTCAGAGAAGGGAATTTATGCCGCCGGAGACTGCCGCGACACCCCTATCTGGCAGCTTGTAGCAGCGGTGAGTGATGGAGCAATCGCCGCCACGGCTGCAAACGAATATATAAACAACCTTGAATAATATAAACAACCTTGAATAATATAAACAGCCTTGAATAATATAAACAGCCTTGAAT
>JBFHIK010000427.1:0-2480 GCA_041596555.1 Methanosarcina sp. | reverse complement strand
CGGAGAAGATAAAGACATATACCTGGAAACAAGCGCAGATGGGAATGAAAATGCAGATGTAAATGCAGATGTAAATGCAGATGTAAATGCAGATGTAAATGCAGATGTAAATGCAGATGAAAAAGCAGATGAAAAAGCAGATGTAAACGCAAAAGAGAGGCAAAAAACCCTGGTAGACTTCGAAGCTCTTTGCGGAAAGAAATCAATAAATAAATCGGAAATATCCGGAACAGAATCCGGAACAGAACCCGAAACCGAGCCTCTCAGAATAGTGATCGACCACAGGGAGACAAAATGCGGAGTTGCAAAAACCCTGGACAGGCTCGGGATGGAACTCAGCTTTGCGGCTCTCGAAGTAGGGGACTACGTGGTAAGCAACCGCCTTGCGGTGGAAAGAAAGCGCACTGATGACTTTGCAAGTTCTTTGATCGACGGAAAACGCAACCTTTTTGCCCAGCTCTCAGACCTTGCGCGAGTTTATGAAAAACCTGTCCTGATTATTGAAGGAGAAGACCTTTTCACTTCCAGGCAGATCAACCCTAACGCCATTTACGGCTCACTTGTATCCATTGCAATCGACTTTAGAGTAGCCATCCTTTATTCCAGGGATGAGGAAGAAACAGCTTCTATTTTGAAAATACTCGCAAAGAGAGAGCAAACAGAAAACAAACATGAAATCAATCCTCACGGGAAAAAATCTGCCAGCTCCCTTACAGAGCAGCAGGAATACCTTATTTCTTCGATCTCGAATATCGGGCCAAAAGCCGCCAGAAACCTCCTTTTGCACTTTGGGTCAGTAGAGGCTATTATGCGGGCTGATATTGAAGAGTTGAAGAAAGTAAAACTAATCGGACCTAAAGCAGCAGCCAGAATAAGAGAAGTTCTCGAAAGCCCTTATAAAGGATAACTGTACGAAAACAAAGTAAAAGAATGTAAAAAAAATAAAAAATAAATTTTCCCGAGATTCAGGCTGAAAAAGATATATTATGATAATAGGAGGATATCTGGCAACAGCATTTGAGGAAAACCGCATACTAAAGCCTGAA
Source organism: Methanosarcina sp. (assembly GCA_041596555.1). Taxonomy (GTDB): domain Archaea; phylum Halobacteriota; class Methanosarcinia; order Methanosarcinales; family Methanosarcinaceae; genus Methanosarcina. Next base: position 1,434 of record JBFHIK010000427.1, on the reverse strand, counting down.
ATAACAGTGCTCAACCTGTAGTCTCCGGGAAAAAAAATCGTTTTTTAATGAGGAATCCCAGAGGAATTCCTGCGAGAAAAAAACCTGTCCTATCAATACCTTTTGACATTGCAGAGTGTTTTTTCGAGATGCCGCCTGTGAACTGTACATTTGGGCTCAGGCAGTACACCAAGAAAGATGAAAACCCACCCTAAAGGGAAGAGAAGGATCATCGCTCCAAGCATCCTCAAAAAGGTAATCAGACACGAAAGCAGGTCTCTGTATATCTCTCGCATGCTTTCATCACCTCTCAATATACATTCATATGGTCATAAATATAAACACTCCTAAAAGAAATTTACGATAAATCGTGATAGATCTGGTAAGTTTCAAAATGCCAATTTTCAAAAAAATGGAAGAATCCTTAACGATAAATAATTATAGAAAAAACCCCATTCCAGATAATCTTGAAGAAACTAACGAAGTTAAAAATAAAAACAGCATCATATGGCGAAGACGCCTACTTTTTCACAATATGAATACTGTATGATTGAAATTCAAAAAGTGGTCCCCTGTAATCAAAAAGTGTAAAACTATAATGAAAAATCAGGAAATATGAGCAAAATGACAGTTACTAAATATATAATTAAAATATATGATGACTATAATTAAAATGGTAATATATAAAAGGATAAGAGCCTGAAAAGATTCCACATATAGCAAAATCGACATTGAGGGAGACTTTGCCGCAGGTATGGGAGAGAAAGGTTAAACCTCAAGACCAAAGTTTCCTGAGAAAATGCTTCGGTTTTTCAGGGAAATTTCTGCCAGTCAGGGCGCACCAAACTTCGTGAAGACAGAAACGGAACAGAAAAATTCAGATTCCTCAAGCAGATCTTCATAAGAGGTGTTTTTACCATATTTATTCCGAAAGAGCTTTTTTTACCTTTTTTTCCCTGTAAAAGCTTCATTTTCCATGACTCAGTTTTATGATGGCCTTTTATTCCGATTGGTATTTTATATACAATCGTTTCTTCCTGATTTCCTCTTTCCTTTGATCTTTTTCAACAGGTCTTTAATCCTGCATATTCTTAGCACTATTTCTACCTATTGTTAATTTTAATTTCTCTTACTTCTGGCTCACCCATCCCGGGATCTAACGATTTTAGCTCTGCCTGCAATCAGATTTTCCCTGCAATCAGATTTTCCCTGCAATCAGATTTTCCCTGCAATCAGATTTTATACCTGCCTCAGCCGCTCTACCAGACCAATACCTTTTTCAATCAGGTCGAACTGCTCAGCAATGCTGCGCGGGTTCTTTTCATCCTGAAGAGAAGCTGCCACACTAACCATTTTTTTAAAGAGAAGATTTTCCAGCACTTCTCGGTCTTTATGGGCTGTAGAAACCGTGGAAACCCCCATCCGTTTCCCTGTCAAAGCTGCGGGAATTTCAGG
>JBFHIK010000426.1:0-2489 GCA_041596555.1 Methanosarcina sp. | reverse complement strand
TTTTATTCTTTTTAGATTTATTTTTTTAGTTTTGTTCTACTTTTTTCTGGCACTTTTTTCTGGTACTTTTGAAATATTGTTGCTCATAACCAGTTTTTCTCTCCAATGCCAAGAAAGAGAAGAATTAAAGGCTTATTAAAAAAGCCTGTTAATACTCAACTTCCGTAGCAGCAATCTTTTCTGCAAGCTTTGAGAGCACTTCAGTTCTCATCCCTTCCACGAACTTTATACTGCCTACAACAAGGTGTCCACCACCGCTGACTCCGGCACCTTTCACCTCTTCCCTGAGCTCCCTCACAATCCGGGGAATGTTCAGGAGCAGACCTTTTGAGCGGATGACCGCAAAATCCGGACCGTAGCCCAGAGTAACCACGGGCTTCCCCGGGTTCTTTTTGGTGAGTACATCATGCACTTCCCCGGAGGTTTTGCCAGGTGGCGGGAAGGTAAACTTCTGGGCATAGTTTTCGACATCTATCACATTCATTATCGTTCCATTCGATAGTTTCTGGGATTTGACGTTAAAGAGACAGACATCAAGCTGTTCTTTTATCATGGTGTTTGCCTGCTCGCAAAGCAGGGATACCAGATTTTTATGGATTTTGTGGTCGCCCAGATCCAGGATATCGTCAACAATTCCTTTCCCACTGCTGAATTTAAGCCAGAACTGCTCGTAATCCAGAGCTAACGCCATCTCTTTTAATTCCTCAAGAGTATAGCGGTCCGAGACAAGGGAGATATACCTTCCAGCTTCCGGGGCTTCAGAACGGTCTCCTACTGCCGAAACAGCAGGAAGGTGTTTTATCGTATCACTGATACTGGGATTGATCATACGTGCGACTTCAGCACAGAGCATTCCTGCAGTAACCCCAAAGTCTCCTCCTACATGAGCAGGGTTTGCGTGTCCTATAAGATACTGATCAACAATGTCGTCCGGATGGTGGTGGTCAACGACAAGCATATCAATGCCATAGACCTGTGCCTGCCGCATAGAGGGCACGTCTTCTTCTGTTGATCCATTGTCTACAAGGATAACAAGAGGCATTTTCTGCCCGTGCCTGGCACAATCTTCAAGTGCAAAGGAAATATCCCTTGTAACGTCAGCAAGCTCGTAAAAAGGAGCCTTTGAAGGAGCCCGTTTGTAAAAATAGTACTCCGCATCAGTTCCACCGATTTCCGTAATAAGGGGGAGAATTGCCCTCTCAATGGCGATTGCGGAAGTAATTCCGTCAGCATCGGCATGATGCCTGAGGATAATAGGTGTTGAATGTAAGATTGCCTTTTTTATCTCTTTGGCGACATGAAGCATTCTGGGCTTGAGCTTTTCCATAACATCGCTTTCGACCAGGAAAGGAATATCAGCAGGTGTTGCTTTTTCCTCAATTACCCTCTCGACCCTGGACTTGACAGCAGCTTCTTTTTCTCCAGTCAGCAGTTTCATGCTCATGACTTCGATCTGGACCTGCTCATCACGCGGGGTCACTTCCCCGGTAATCGATACGATCATTCCTGCATCGATATGAGGGTAAGACCGCTTTCCTGCGCTCTCAAAAGCCGCACAGGGAATAAAGCCCCCTTCATCACCGATGGTAAAAATCGTAGGCCCGCTGGTCTGTTTTACCTGGATAACTTCCCCTTCGATCCGGACGAGCCTGCCTTTCATGCTGGTGTCTATTTCGGATGAACTCTTAAGTGGAAGTTCTTTTTCAATCTCAATTGTTTCGTACTTTGTAAGAGTTTGTGGGATAAGATCCAGCTTTCCTCCGGCTTTAATACTTTTTACCAGGACGATCACAGCAGCCTTAACTGCCGGCTGGACCCCAACATTACTGGAATGCATAAGCCCTCTTACATGAGAGTTCAGGTCCACAAAGACTCCAAAAGAGGCGATACTGCTAACTATGCCGTGATAAAGTTTTCCTGCTTCCACATCCTTGAGGTCACAGGATTCGTCCAGAGCGTAAACATACTGGGAACGTGAACAGGAACTGCAGATTTCTTCATCTGCATCCTGTAATTCATGAATTCTTGCTCCACAAATCTTGCAGGTATATATCTTTCCAAGTCCCTCGCAGGTTTCACAGGATCTGGTAACTTCGATTGTTCCCTTTCCTTTGCATTTCTCACATACTGCGCCATTTTTCAATAAACTGTCAATTTCGGTTTCCGAAATTTTCATGAAATCAACTGATTTTGACTTGCCTTTTCCCTTACACAAAGGACAGACTTCAGTTGAAATAACCTCATAGCCACGCCCGTGGCAGTCTGGACATTCCTTACTCATAAATATCAACACCAGTGGTTCTTCTGAACCTGCGTTTTTTACTTTCACCGTTTTTTTGAGTTCAAAAATCTCACTTTGAACTCTAAACGTTTATCTACACATTTATTATGTTCTTTGTCGGCCTTTCAGTCTACTGGTAACTGTAGGATTTCAGTCTACTGGTAACTGCAGGATTTCAGTCTACTGGTAACTGCAGGATTTCAGTCTA
>JBFHIK010000425.1:0-2499 GCA_041596555.1 Methanosarcina sp. | reverse complement strand
ATTCAAAAGCTATTCAAAAGCTATTCAAAAGCTATTCAAAAGCTATTCAAAAGCTATTCAAAAGCTATTCAAAAGCTATCAATGACATATAATATTTGCGTAATCTTTATATCAATTTATTCAGAGATCACTCTGGTTTCTTTTTTAATTCCATCAATCAGGTAAGGACTTATCGATTTCTCAGTAAGCAAATCGACTTTTATGCCCAGGTAGTCAGAAAGCTCCAGTTCTATATTCACCAGAGTGAGCAGGCTCTTCCTTTCGGCAAACTCAACCAGGACGTCAATGTCGCTTTCTGGTTTCTCTTCTCCCCTAACGTAAGACCCAAAAACAGATACTTTACTTGCCCCATATTTTTTCAGAAAGGAAGAAATTTTGCGAAACAGATCTTCCCTTTCTTCCACAGTGTGCATGTTGATATATCTCGTTTTTTTCAATTTAAATCTATCCCGGCAGAGTTGCGGCTCTGCAGTGCGCTGTCCTTTTCGCTGCGCTCAAGAGGACTGAATTTTAGATTTTTCGGACCCATACAACGTCATTCGCTTTCTCTCGTCATTTTTGTCACGCTCGACGCAGGAGAGCGGCTTTCAGACAAAAAAAGAGAAAGAAGAAGAGAAAAGGAAAAAGACCAAAAATAAAAACCAGAAAGTAAAAGTGATATAAAAAATCGATATGCATAAGCGCAAAACTGGATTAAATACGCATTAACAGCACTCGTTTTCAAGTCTTGTTTTCACTTTTAGTTCTTTCTTTTGACGAGCCGCCAGACAAGCTGGCGGAGGCGTCCTATTACTTGTGGATTAAAATGTGGCTTCCATGGATAAGGAAAGTAGACCTGAAACTTTAGAATGAGCAACAAAACCATCTGTAAAATCGTAACTTCTTAGTGTAATGAACACATTAATTACTTTAGACTGTAATCTTTGGGTAGTTGCTATAATAAGAAGATGAATAGCATGATAAAAGCGGATCTGCTCTTCATTGGCAGCCAGCAAGACACGTTAACAGGAGCTGGTAAATTTTCTTGTTGATCTGATTGTCGATGCAGGAACTGCAGAAACAAGAGATTCCATAAAGAGGGGAAATATCATGAAAAAGGCCAAAAGCACCAGCATTGAAGTCCGAGGGACTGCCATATCCATCGTTTCCCAGGAAGATGCGGACTACATTTGCCTGACAGACATTGCCAGGTACAAGAACCCTGATCATACCGATGACCTCATCCGCAACTGGATCAGAAACCGAAATACTGTAGAATTCCTGGGCATGTGGGAACAGCTCAATAACCCGGATTTTAATCCCGTCGAATTCGACGGGATTAGAATACAGGCAGGTTTGAACAGCTTTACTCTGACCCCCAAACAGTGGATCGAAAAGACCGGAGCTACTGGGATCATTTCCAAAACAGGACGCTATGGCGGCACTTACGCTCACAAGGATATCGCATTCGAGTTCGCTTCCTGGATATCCGTCGAATTCAAACTCTACCTCATCAAGGAGTTCCAGCGCCTTAAAGAAGACGAAAACCGCCGCCTCTCGCTTGCATGGGACCTCAACCGCACCCTCTCTAAGCTCAATTATCGCATTCTTACGGATGCCATCAAGGAGCATCTCATTCCTCCAGAGATCACGCCTGCTCAGGCAGCTATCACCTATGCCAACGAAGCCGATGTACTTAATGTCGCTCTTTTCGGGAAAACAGCTAAGCAATGGCGTGATGCAAACCCTAAACTCGAAGGCAACATGCGCGACCATGCCACCGTGGAGCAGTTGCTCGTGCTTGCCAACATCGAAAGCATGAATGCTGAGTTTATCCACATGGAACTGGAACAGGTAGAACGCCTCAAGCGCCTCAACCAGATCGCCATCCGCCAGATGCAGACGCTTACCCAATGTCTTAACACTGCCCGCTTCCCCACCGGCAAGGAGGAGCAGCCATGAACGACCTTCTGCTGGAACATACGCATAATTCTCGCTTTATCACACTGATGGACAAGTTCATGCCAAAATGGCAATTTTACAGGGATAAATTGAATCAGTTACCTGTCAGCCATGAGAACTGGATTTATTGATACAATTTCCTTACAATTTTGTTTCTAATATCATTTTTATAGTCCCGGGTGTGAACATTTTAGACTCTCTTTTAGTCTCATTTTATCTCTGTTTGGAATGTACCCCCAGAAAGGCTGGCGGAAGTGTCCTATTAATTGTGGATTAAAACGCAGCTTCCCGGGGAAAGGGAATTATTTACCAGGCAGGCAGAGGATCTGAACGTCTACTTTTGGTTTTTAGCGTTTCCTGCACGCGAATAATAGAGGATGGATCAGGGTTTAACGGGAAGTATTTTTTTTATATAAATTCACAAACTTAAATCTACAAAAATAAAAAGGGCGATTAATGGAAAAACTTTAATACAGTTAAAGATAAATTTCAAAGAAATCCGGGGAAATGGGGGTTCAAATTCTGGACATAATGCTAAAACTTCAGGACGCTGCCAGT
>JBFHIK010000424.1:0-2502 GCA_041596555.1 Methanosarcina sp. | reverse complement strand
GCAGGATCTGGCTGTCTTTTGAGGGCGCTCCTGAGATATAGCAGGCTAAAATCTCCTTTTTTAGTTTCCTGTACCTGGAATTTAAAATGCTGAACAGCTTGCCGGATATGTCCTTAAACTCGGAGGAGTCAAGGGCAAAAACCGACGGGTGAAAAGTCCTGTCAACAAAGGTTTTCAGTTCCAGATACTGCCGGATTTTTGAGACCAGAGCTTCGGCTTCGGATATTGAAGCCGCTGAGTCCCATTCAGGGTTCTGGAGCAGTTTTTCAGGCAGGGGTTTTGATTTGCCTATAAGTTTTGCAGCTTCGGTTATGCCTGTAATATCTTTAAGTGTCTGGGGCTTTGAGGTTGCAGAGAGGTCATTAAGGGTTTTTATTGTCTTCTCAAGGTTTTCTAAATCAAAAGCGCATTCATCCGCAATAGCCCCGATTTCTCCCAGGTCAGAAGGGAGCACAAGCCCAGGCTCGCAGCCGTACCAGGGATTTTTCCTGACAGGCCCTAGAGCAGGAAGCACCTGCCCCATTTTTTCGAGAACAGACTCGGCTTCCATCCAGGCTCCGGGTTCCCACGTATCAGGGTCCTTAAACTTAAAATTGGGCATTTTCAGGCCCTTAGACTCAAAGAAAATCCGGGTCTTTTCCTTTACCCCGTAAAGGGCATAGAGGCTTGGGTAGATCTTTCCTGCAGGATCCCTGAGGGTCTCTGCATACCCGTTGAGTTCCGTTTTAAGCTTTTCAAGTTCGTTAAGATCCCTCTCAGCGCTGATAGCAGGAGGTACAGCACGGTTAAGGGTTTTTTCCAGTTCCTCAAGCACGGCTTTTTTCCTGGTCTGGTGGCTGTGGACTTCAAGGCAGAGCTCCCCTAAGCCCGCATTATCAAGCCTGCTCTTTACAACCTGAAGAGCAGCCATCTTTTCGCTCACAAAGAGCACGTTTTTGCCCTGCGCAAGCAGTTCTGCAATTGTGTTTGCAATGGTCTGGGACTTTCCTGTGCCAGGAGGACCTTCCACAACAAGGTCTTTTCCGGCTTTCACATCCTCAACGACTGCAATCTGCGAGGAGTCGGCATCCATTATATGGTAGGTATCTTTTGCCGAAAGCTTCAGGTCGACTTCCTCCTCCCGAAAGCCCTGAATCTCGCACTCAGGCTCTTCAGGGTTGAAAACCTTCTGAATAAGTGGATGCTCTGCAGGGGACATATCCTCAGGCCAGGTTGCAGGGTCCAGGTCTTTGTACATGACAAATTTCCTGAAGTTGAAAAGGTCAAGGCAAACTTCCGGAATGATCTTCCATTCCGGTTTATCCCGGATTGCCCCGAGTACTGTCCTGAAGTATTCCTCTATGCCGAAAGCCTCCTCCGGCATTTCAAACTCAGGGACCTCTATCCCGAACTCTTTCATCTTCGCCTGAAGGGTAATTGAGGTGAAGATCTCATCTCCGGTCCACTGAATACTGAAGTTTCTGCCTTTTCCCATCCTTTTGAGTTCAACCGGGACCAGGACAAGGGGAGCCCTCGGGTTTTTTACTGAGGATTTAATCTCACTCCACTGCAGAAAGCCCATTGCAAGATAGAGGACAGGATAACCCTGCTCTTCAAAAATAGAATTTGCCTGGTTGTAGACGTAAAAAAGTTTCCGATCAAGAGTCTCACTGTCGTCAGGAGTTTCAAGAAACGGTTCAAAACGAGAGTTCTGGGGTTTATTCTTTTCTTCGGAAACAAGGATTTTTCCTATTGTTTCCAGAAGCTTGCTTTCATTTTCTGCACCATCAGCTTCCCCCTCTTCCCCATTTTCACTTTTCTTTCCTTTTCTGGGCCTGGTCTTTGCTGCCCTGAACTTCATTGATTTTTCCTGGAGAACAAAAAGGTTATAGATCTCCTCTGGAGTTCTGCCCGTAATTGAGATTGTCCTTCTCGGGGAAGGGCGGTAATTTAGAAGGTTATTCCGAAGGGATAGATCAAGCAAGTTTTTCCTTAGTGTTTCCAGTTCCTTAACTATGTCTACCATAAATACCAGGCCCTTTTCAAATAAATAAAATATATTTGTGATACAGATATGAATACAGTATATTTACTAATAAATTTTAGTATGTATTGTCGAGAAATAAAACTATAAACCGGGAATAAATATTACTGAAAGGAGAAGGAACTCCTCTGAAAGTCTCGTAATATTCTGAAATAATTTGAGTATGTAAATATATAACTGTATTGTATTAGTGCAAGAGTATAAAATATTTTACTAAATTTTTTTCTGAAAAACCTCTATTCGAATACGGTTCCTTAATTAATCCTTAACATACTTACACAAAATATTTTGCAGATAATTTTCAACATTATCTTTTGAGATCGTTTGACAAACCGATTTTGTCCTTGATGTTGCAAAGTTAATTCTGCAAAGTTAATTCTGTCTTCATTCTCAGGGTTTTATCTGAATCTTTGCGAAAATATTGTGCAAGTAGTTGTATTTGTGCAAGTGGTTGTATTTGTGTAAGTGGTTGTATTTGT
>JBFHIK010000423.1:0-2504 GCA_041596555.1 Methanosarcina sp. | reverse complement strand
GGATACTGTGAAAGAGTTTTATGAGGGTCGTTTCAATCCTTGTTTTAGTGGATCTTGCTCGCGAATAGGGCAAAAATTTCCGGCGTTTGGCCAGAAAAGGCCTGAAATGAGCCCTTTTTCGGGGCTAAAATTCTTACTGGAAAATTATCAAACCCTTTATAAATACAAGAAAAACATCTCATACGCAGATATTCCGGTAACAGCAATCTACGCATTTTCTAGAAGATCTGGTTGTCTTGGGATATAAGCCTTTTTGAATTATATCGATAATTTCCTCTATTATTTTTTCAGCTTTTTTGAAATCAGATGCGCTGATCTCCATTTCTTTGACCAGGCTGTTGCTTCGGGTAAAACAGAGGTACGCACGGTTTACTTCAATATTGTAATTTTCACGGATCATAAGTGCCTGCAAGACCAGCTGGAATTTATAGGTTTTAAAAATCTTGTCTTTATACTCGGCAAATTTGTATTCAAGAGGTGCAGCAGTTCCGTCTTCAAGAAACAGCACCTCGTCAACGATTCCTTTTATATGATGCTGTTTTGAAGCAATAAAAACTTCACTTTCCTTCCTTGTGCAGTTCAGTTTTTTCCTTACATAATCCCTGTTTGTAAGTTTCCTTGTTTCATGGACTTCGCGGCCTTTGATAACCTTGAATCTTTTTTCTTCATATTGAGGGATATCGAGGCAATACATATAGTAGATGAAGCGGGGGCAAAACAGATATTCAAGAACATCTGAAATCCGAATCATTGTTCCGGAATCATTATCAGAATCAGGTTCAACGACTGCTTCGTCCTCATCTTCTTGAGCTTTTTCAACGTTGGTATCTTTTCCAACGCCTGTTTCAGCCCTTTCCTCATTCACCGAACACTCAGAACTCGTCATATGAACCTCAAAAACTCAGAAGAATTTAGTAATTATTTCATCGCTTACAAGTTCCTTATCAAAGGCCTGACCTATCAGCTGAACCTTTTTAAAAGATTGGTCATCCATGGGAAAAATATATACAGAATCCCTATCAGTGTCTATCAATTCTTCACATTCAATTCCCAGAGAATCTCTATCATTCGAATTAAGGTCTCCAAGAAATACACTTTTCTGAACCCTGTAAAGCCCATAGTTTTTACAGCGGTCACTAACTTTCTGACGGGCTCTGTTTTCCGTAATGTCATATATTACCCAGACAAGCAAACCCAATCCCCTCTAACCTTATTTCCTCTAATTTTATTCTTATTTCCTCTAATTTTATTCTTATTTCCTCTAATTTTATTTCCTCTACTCTAATTTTGACCAGACATTACATTATTAGCTTCACAAAATTATAGAATTAAAATTTTTATTTCCCGATAAGGCTGTTTGCAATCCTATGGCAGTCGAACTGGATTGTATTTCCAATTTTGATTTTCCTGCCGCGGTAAGTTATATCTTTATCAAAAGTTTCATTGACAGCCTGGATAAGGACGGATTTTCCTTCCTTATTGAGAGTCATCCCGTTTGGGATCTCATCAAAAAAGGTATCTGAAACCTGTTTTTTTGAGAAAAGGTTGAAAACAGTCCTGTCAATATAGATGCGGTACATCTCAATCAGGTCAAACACAAAAGATTTTTTATTATAGTCATCTGTGTGATTAAAACCCACATAAGGGTCAAGCCCGGCTATAATGCACGCCTTTTCCACCCTGGAATACAAGACCCCATATCCGTAATTCAAAAGGCAGTTGAATTCGTCCTTTGCAGGGCTCCGGCTTCTGCCTGAAAACTTCCACTTATCAGGCAGAAGAAAACTCAAAGCTCCGAAGTAATTGCGCGATGCCATCCCTTCAAGGCCCATGATTTTGCCCCGCATTTCATCAAGTTTTCCCTCAAGAGCTTCAAGCTGGGCTTTCATATCTTCCATTCCGGAGATATAATCATCAAGTTCGTCCTTCTGGTCAGGCCGATTCTTTTTTAGGTCTTTCAAAAAAAGGATCTGACTATCGACCTTCTGCTCAATCCAGCTTTTTGCCAGCCTGAATCCTTCCGGCTCTTCTGAAATTTCAAGCTGCCTTCTCCTTATGTATGTCGTGCTCCCAAGTTTTGAGTGCCAGACCCTGCCATAAGGGTCTCCGAAGTGGTCCAGAAAAACGATATCGATATTGTTTTCCACCGCAAATTTGATCGCATCGGTAGTTATGGTTGCAGACGTTGTAATCAGGATACTGTCAACTTTCTTTTCTGAGACTTCGAAGACTTTATCGTCAACTTTTACAAGAAAACAGTTGTTTTGCTTTTTCAGAAATGAGCCGTGGGTGTTGATTACAAGCTGCATCTTTTCACCGTGCCAAAACCGCGAGATACGGATTTTCCAAGGCCGAAATAGTCGGGGATAAGGAAATTTGTGATTACAGAACCTTTGAATGCAACAATTTCATTCCCTTTCAGGCTTGAACTGCGAGATTTGAGTTCAGTATGGCACTTGATCTTTTCAGGCACTTGGTACCCCAGGGATTTGGACATGGAGAGG
>JBFHIK010000422.1:0-2505 GCA_041596555.1 Methanosarcina sp. | reverse complement strand
TGACAAAAGGATTTTCAAACAAAGACTGAGAATTTGGGTTTTTGCTGTTGATTTTACCAGCCACCATCAAGTATTATAATGTTTACCATAATGCTTACCTTTCATAATGCTTACCTTTTAATCTATAAACTATATAAATTATATAAATCTTTACTTACGTAACCGGATTAATTTCCTACTTCCCATTTTTCATTCAGATTTCTTTATTAACTTATTTACCTAAATTTAGAACCCTATTTTCCCGCTGACTGCTCAGAAACAGTGGGAAATGAGGACCGGCATTTTTCAGGGATATTTGTCATTACGTGCAAGACAAAAAGTAATATAAAATGACCGGGTTTTTCTTCTCCGATGAAAATCCTGGTTGCAGAATTCGCTGTCGGCACGGATATTGAAAAGTCCCTGATCCCGGAAGGGGCAGCTATGTTAAAAACACTCGCAGAAAGCTTTATCCGGGTGGGGCATGAGGTGTACTACCCGTCTGCAAGTACAGAAATAGGTGCAGGTACATTATTGGAATCCACAGCTGAAAGCTTCAGGCAGGTAGTTGAAAAGGAGGCAAAGAAGTGTGATGCCGGACTGCTTATTGCTCCAGACGGAATGCTTCCCGAACTGAACCGAATCCTTGAAGAAAACACAGTAAACCTGGGGTGTTCACCAGAATCGGCAGCCTGCTGTGCGGATAAAGTCCTGTGCACAAAAGTCCTGAAAAAAGCCGGAATTAAGGCTCCTGAAATTGCGGAAAGAGCTGAAAAGGGCAAAAGGTATGTTATAAAACCAAGATTCGGATGTGGGGCAGAGGCAACATCTCTTGTTACGGAATTCAAAAAGACAGAAGATTTCATTGCAAGGGAGTACATCGCAAGTGAATATATTGAAGGAAAACATTTGAGCGTTAGCCTTATTGCAGGAAAAAAGCCGCTACCACTGACGGTAAACCGCCAGTTCATCGAGTTTGAAGAGGACAGGGGCAGGGGAGGAGAAACCTCTCAGAAAACCGGAGTTTCGGGCATAAAATATAACGGCAGCCTTACTCCTTACCAAACTCCCAGAAAAGAGGAACTCTATGAGACTGCAATCTCTGCAGTAAAATATCTGGGTTGTTTTGGGTATGTGGGTGTGGACATCGTACTATCGGATTTTCCTTATGTCGTGGATGTAAATCCAAGACCTACAGCCTCATTATTCGGGATCAGCAGAGTCATGAAGGAGGAAATAGGCGAACTTCTTCTAAAAAATAGATTCGGAGAACTCCCTGATTCAGTGCGAATCGAAGGGGAATATCACTTCTCAAAAGATATGCTTGGCGAGCTTTTCGGAAAGAAGCCAACTACCTACCACTGAAGTGACGGGAATCCTGCTTAATGTCTTGAAAACGAAGAAAATGGAATAATTACAGACCTGGAAAAACACGGAAAGGAATCGAAATGTATTCAAAAATTATAGGGCTTGACATTGGAGGGGCAAACACAAAGCTTGCTTCCTCGGACGGGACTCTTGTGGAACTTCACTACCTACCTCTCTGGAAAAACACAAGGCTTCCGGAAGTCTTAAAAGAGATTGCGCAAAGGCTAAACCCTGAAAGAGTTGCTGTTGTGATGACCGGAGAGCTTGCGGACTGTTTTGAAGACAAAGAGCAGGGCATCCGGTTCATAAAAGAAACAGTTGATTCTGCTTTCGGCTCTGAAAGAGTTTCGTATATAAACAGCCAGGGAAGGTTCCAGAGTGAAGCTAATTCCCTGAGGGAGCTTGCTGCAGCGAACTGGGCAGCTTCCGCCAGGCTGATAGGAGAAGAGGTAGGAGACTGCATTTTTGTTGATGTTGGCAGTACCACAAGTGATATTATTCCGATCATATCAGGGGAGCACAGGGCAGGGCTTACAGACTTTGAACGCCTGCTCAGGAGCGAACTTGTATACGCAGGCACCCTGAGAACAAACCTCGCCGCACTTCTTGAAAAGGTAAAGCTTGAGAAAGGCATGTGCAGGACATCCTCAGAACTCTTTGCAACGACAGCAGATGCGTATCTTATACTGGGGAAAATCGATGAAGATGCGTACACATGTGAAACTGCCGACGGAGCAGGCAGGAGCAAAACAGATGCCATGCGCAGAATTGCAAGGCTTGTCTGTGCAGACCTTTCAGAGGTAGAGGATAGGGAAATATACGAGATAGCAGAGCAGGTGAAAGAAAAACAGATCTCTGTCCTGGCTGAAGCGATCTTCGAAGTTGCGGAAAGAAATGGACTTCAGAAGATTGCATCAGCGGGCCTGGGAGAATTTATGATTAAGGAAGCTGCAGAAAGGCTCGGATTTGAATGTATTTCTGTTTCAGGGCGATGGGGAGAAGAGATTTCAAAGGTCTTTCCGGCATATGCTGCCGCCCGCTTGCTGGAAACCGAAAAAACAGAGAACTAAAATTCCAGAGGGACTAAAACTCCAGAGGGACTAAAACTCCAGAGGGACTAAAACTCCAGAGGGACTAAAACTCCAGAGGGACTAAAAC
>JBFHIK010000421.1:0-2515 GCA_041596555.1 Methanosarcina sp. | reverse complement strand
TACTGACTCTTTTTTGTAACATTTTAAGTTTATTTAGAGATTTTTTAAGAAACTAGGTGTTCTCAATTTTCTCACCTGTAGATAAGTATGCAAATGTCTTGATACCAACATCAACACCTACCAGAGTTGATTCGGAATATTGTTGAGTTACCGGATATTTATTCAGATCCTCGGTCAAGATGCTAATATGGTATCTTCCGGCTGAGGTTCTGGAAACGGTCGCAGTTCTTAAGAATTCTGAATTAAGATCCTTCTCAACTATGATTTCGTTATTAATGATAGTTGTTTTGATATAAGTTTCAAAGAATTCAGGTTCAAAAAGGGGTCTATGGATATTGATTTTAATCCAGCCAATAATAGGTAGAAAGATCTCAGAAGTAGTTAAGTTAATTTTATAATGTTGAGGAACCTGAAATGAGAAATGTTGTTTTTTCTTTAATTTTTCAGCTGGATAATCCCCCAATCCTTTAAAAAAACGTTGATAAGCAGTATCTAAGTTTTTGTTTGCCTGTTGCAAAGATTGAGAATTAACCTTCTTCAACCACGGATAAATATCTTTTAAGACAAGAATGTGCTTATCAAGTTCTGATCTTGAGATACTGCATCCACACTGGCTATATAATACAGATCTAACATGGTGAAGTTTATTATAGAGAAAACGGACACCGCCAAAATGCTGCTCAAGCACCTGCTTTTGGCCCTCTTCAGGAAAAATCCTATATAAATTTCCTTTTCTCATATTTATCAAGTATATATAGGCTTTGAACTTATATTAAATCAATAGTTATCGAAAAATAATAAATGTACGGAAGTTGACGGTATTCATCCCACCACTAAAGTAACGGGCATTCTGCCTTCGTTTTTCGTAAATAGCAGAACAGAGAAATAAAACGGAAGACTGGATCAGATGGGGTATAAGCATCTTTATGCTTTTGCTGGCGGCTGCAGTCTGGATGATTACGGACGAGAGGTGGAGCTCTTTAAACCATCTGCCGTTCTATGTTTATGCAGGAATCCTTGCATTCTACCTGCGGGCAGAAAAATTCGCATACAAAGGCACGGGCCTTTCAGGAAAACAGTTTAATATACACCAGTTAGATTCTGACAGTATCAGATAATGGGATAGGTGTGCCTGAAGGTTTTGATCTGGAAAATCCTGAAGGTCTTGGGATACAACTGGTAACCACGCTTGTAGATCAGTTAGAAGGCAAACTTGAACTGAAAAGAGACCAGGGGGACAGAATTCACTATAAGGTTCACAGTAGTGGAAAAAAATCAAGGGTAAAAAGAGTTGTGTCCGCAAGTTAATGATCAAATTTGACAAAACAGGGAAGTTAAGGAAAAGTAAGGGAAGGATTAAAGGGAAAAAAGCAGAAAGGCTGGAAATCCCTTAATTTCGAACTCAGATGTCAGGAAGTTCCAGCTTTTCCCGTATATCCGACTACTCTTCAGGTTGCTCTTCAGGTTGCTCTTCAGGTTGCTCTTCAGGTTGCTTTTCAAATTTCTCTTTGAGCTACTTTTCAGATTAAGGGAGTCTGAAAGCCTCAATATCCCAGTTCGCCTTTTTTGCTCCTGCCTGATACACGCTTTCCAGGAAATCCAGAACCTTCTGTTCAGGAGCTTCAGCTTCCCTGATGCTGTTGTACATGAGAAGCGCCATCCCTGCTTCTGGACTCCAGAAAGCCTCCTTCGGGCTCAAAGGCTCATCCATAAGCCCTTCAGGCTTTGGAGCCACATAAGCATAAAAAGCGGGTTCCCTTACGTTTTGATCTCCTGCCCAGAACCCAAAACTGATAATCTCATGGGAAGAAGCCTCGCGTTCAACCACACCTGCCTCTTCCCTCATAGGGGCAGGCCTGCCTGAAAACCGGGTCAAAGCAAGGTCGATGTGGTGCCAGAAAAAATGTACAGGCGAGCTTTTCCCTATAAACTGCCCCCTGAATACCTGAAAGATAGACGCAATCTGCACAAGGATCTGCCAGAACCTCTTTACATACTCTTCATCATATACTGCATGTGTTTCATCCGTTGCAAACGGCTCGGTGCTCACGGCAGGGATGTCATAAGGAACCGCCCAGATCTCCGCAGTAATCCCGAGTTCTTTCAGGCTTGAAAACACATTCTCGTAAAATTCAGCCACGGAAAGCCCCTTCAGGGGAATGGTCCTTGAAGCCCACTCACATGTTTCGATCCTCAAAACATGGTCCTTGAAATCAAATTCCATCTCAAAAGTTATTCCCCTGTAAGGAATTGGCCCGGTAGTAAGCCCGCGCACCGAGACATAAAAAGGTACATGCCACCAGTGGTTCATTTTCGGAAATAACCCGAATCTTATTTTCCCCACGATCTGCAGAAACAGGTGCAGCGTGTTCTTCGTATCTTCCCATTCTTCAATGGGCAGAGGAGGAAAACGTAGATTTTTGACATTATTGTCCATGATTATACTCCCCCTTTTCAAAAGGTTTATAGCCACCTGTTTTTTGATAACCTTATAGAAGGATTATGTAGCCAATTA
>JBFHIK010000420.1:0-2515 GCA_041596555.1 Methanosarcina sp. | reverse complement strand
GATAGGGCTAACAGATAGGCTAACAGATAGGCTAACAGATAGATGCTAACAGGTATACTAAATATTGCAAAAAGGACTCCCTGGTGGTTAAGATGCCTGCCGATTTGAATGAAAAGGTCAATCGATACGAGAATATGTTAAAAAGAGCACTGCAGAAAGCAAAGTATGCTCCAATCCCCGCCTCCCATATGCATGCAGTAGCAGAGGATTACTACACAATGGCAGAAGCCTACTATAAAGACGGAATATACTTTCTTGAGAACGGGGACCCTGTAAATGCCCTTGCTTCCTTCAGTTATGGGCACGCCTGGCTTGACGCGGGAGCAAAACTTGGGGTCTTTGCTGTGGATGATGAGACTCTTTTTACGATATAAGGGACTGGAAGCTCAGATCCATAATAAAAGAATCGAAAACATCGTAACCCTTACATAGATACCGGAACAGAAGGTAAGGAATCCTAAAAAAGAAACCCGAAAGGTTAAAAAGTTAATAACTAAAAAATAAACGCTAAAAACCAAAAGCTGAAAAATAAAGAATAATATGAAGTAATAAGGTAACATTTATATGTGAAAATTGATGACTTAAAAGCTTAAACTGAAAAACCATATAATAAGTAAAGTTTATAACTAAAAACGCTTATTCGAAGCCAGAACAATTAATATACTTTACTCTATTCTTAAGATTTTGTAGTATTTCCCTGCTCCGGGAATATTCTTAAAAACGTATACTGAATAACTACGGTGGATAATTATGAAGAACTTTCATGTGGTACTTGAAGCAGCTTGGTTGGTTAGAGATGTAAAAACAGCTGATGATGCAATAGGGGTTGCGATTTCTGAGGCTGGAAAACGCCTGAACCCCAAACTGGATTTTGTAGAGGTCGATGTGGGATCTACGTCCTGCCCGGCATGTGGCGAGCCTTTCAGCAGTGTTTTCATCGCAGCAAATACCGCTCTCGTAGGGCTTGTTTTTGAAATGAAGGTTTTTGATGCCGAATCTGCGGAACATGCGGAGCGGATCGCAAAATCCGTCATTGGGAAATCTCTCCGCGATATCCCGTTGACAGTTGTTGAAGTCACGGAATTCGAACGGTCAGTCGATAAAGGCGAACAGCAGCAGAAAGGCAAGGTAAATAAATAACAGGTTCAGTGAAAGAAACCTGTTGAAAATGCCAGAGCAGAGGAAGTCGTACATTTACGGCTTCTTACCTGTGTGGCTTCTTACCTGTGTGGCTTCTTACCTGTGTGGCTTCTTACCTGTGTGGTTTCTTATAAGACAACTATTCTATAGCCAGGGTTTAAGAACCTCTGGCTAAAAAAGAAGCATCTTTCACGGCAGAAATGGATAAATCAGTAATTTTATCTTTTCCTGAGTTTTTACTTGACTCAACTTTCAAGAATAGATTCTATTCCAAAACCCCCCGCCCCTCCCATACCCATAAAAAAGAGGAAACTGCATGGACAGAATAATTTCCGTAGTTGGGCATACTGCCCTTGATTACATTGTAGATGTTGAAAAAATAGCAGGAAAAAACGAGTCTTCCCCTGTAATTGACTATGAAGAATATCCCGGCGGAGGGGCTGCAAATATTGCAGTTGCCATTGCAAAGCTTGGAGGAAAAAGCCAGCTGATATCTCCTGTAGGTATGGATTTTTCAAGCTCGGGATATGGGAAGCTCCTTAAGGAAGCCTGCGTTGACCTCTCTCGCCTTTACACTATTGAAGACCTGAAACTTTCAAAGGCTTTCATTTTCACGGACAGGGAAGACAACCAGACCAGCTATTTTTACTGGGGAGCGTCCTCAAAATTCAAAGAGCTTGAGCCTGAACCTGCAGATTTTGTCCACCTGGCAACAGCAGATTGCGTCTACAATGCAAGGATAGCGCAGATTGCCGGTTTTGTCTCATTTGATCCGGGTCAGGATCTGGTGACTTACTCAAAGGAAACACTTGAGACAATCCTTGCCCACACTGATATTCTCTTTGCAAACAGGCACGAAATCCGGCGGGTTTCAGAGATGACCGGAAAAAGCTTTTCCGACCTCAGGGCTATGATTGATGTTATTGTTGTTACCTATGATGCAGAAGGCAGCAGAATCTACACAGGCGACGGAGAATGGGCAATTCCTGTTGTTTCCGTAAAGGCGGTAGACCCTACAGGAGCAGGAGATGCTTACAGGGCAGGTTTTTTGCTGGCGTACACCAGAGGATATTCCCTTCCCACATGCGGAAAAATAGGGTCAACTGTAGCTTCCTTTGCCGTACAGACCCGGGGCTGCCAGACCAGTCTTCCAACCTGGGATGAGATGAAAGCTCGCTATGAAGCCAGCTTCGGAAAACTGGATGTAGAGAGCAAAGGCCGCTAAAAATCCGTGGGAAGCAGGCTGAGCGGAGAAATATCTATGTTATATAGTAAGCTCCTACCTATACTCCCTTAACTATACTCCCTTAACTATACTCCCTTAACTATACTCCCTTAACTATACTCCCTTAACTATACTCCCTTAACTATACTC
>JBFHIK010000419.1:0-2542 GCA_041596555.1 Methanosarcina sp. | reverse complement strand
GTCCAGAGCAATTCCCCTTTCGTCTATTATGACTCCGTATCCGGTTTCGGTTCCAAGTAAGGTTATTGTTATTTCAGCACCTGACTCATCCATAGGATATTCACCATAAGGACGGAACATCATTATTCTGGACCCTGCATCCAGTAAGCCTTCCACTGGCTCTGTTGATGCGGAACTTCTAACTATTACGGTATCTTTCGTAATGCTTGCGTTATTCATAGGCATATCGAATTCGATCCAGATAGGGGAATCATGCCTGAACGCAAAAGCCTGCCTGTCAGGATAAATTGACTTTACCTTTGGAGGAACCTGTCCTTGTTTGAAGTGAAGCGGAAGAGATTTAAAAACCTCTGGAAGGGGCTTATTACACAGATACTTTTTAACCGTATAAAAAATCGCAGCCCCTGCAAATACGCCCAGCAGAAATTTACCCCAGTCATTATTTTTATGCAATTTCGTACCCTCCTTTTTCCTCATTCCACTTTGATTTCGTACCCGCACTTTTTAGCAACATGTTTTTTAAAAGCGTAAAAAGCTGTAGCTCCGACAAGCATAAACATCGTCACCTTGCAAAGTTTCTTCATTGAATATCCCCCACCTGTTTTATCCAATTTTACTTCTTCTGATTTTATTTTTGGTTCTACTTCTTTATGAGATTTTTCTGACGTGAGTTTCTCAAGTATATATGCCCCAAGGACTAATTTACCATATTTATTTATTATTCCTCCACTCTTTTGAGATCCCCCTGGCTTAATTTTCTTCATGACATATGCGCTCAGCAATAGCTCACCATATCTCTTCATATTTAGCAATCTTGCATCCCCTTGATATTTTCCTTACCGAAGAACCCCTTACCCCTTATATCTTCCGGAAAGGAGAGTAATTAAACTTAATACCCCTGTATTTATCCTATATCACACATAATATATAATGCCAACTACATAAAATACTAATTAATTTGTGACTGTCTGTGATTTATAGTGATTTTCAAAATAAGGGATTTCACAGAAGGATTTAAATGAGTTTTTTAGAGGAAATTTAGTCATTTTAGGGAAGTTTTGTCCCACCATAATACTTAATTCCAGGCACATGTTACTTCACTGCTTTTATACCCCTGTTAATAAACTGATTTCCATTTTTGACTTCTGTTGGAAACAAAAGATATCAGAAGAATGACCGGGAAGAAGAGCAAATAAGATACCTATAAGTCCAGCTCGAAAAACCTTTTTGTATTATAGAAAAGAAGATTAAGCCATGAAACAATCAATCGGAGCAAAGACACTTGCATTACCGACTCCAGCCTGGGTTGTCGGCACCTACGACATGAATGGAAAGCCCAATGCCATGACTGTAGCCTGGGCAGGAATCTGCTGTTCGAACCCTCCATGTATCAGCGTGTCCTTAAGAAAAGCGACCTACAGCTATGCCGGCATTATGGAAAATAAGGCATTTACTGTAAACATCCCCTCAGAAGATTATGTGAAGGAAGCCGATTACTTCGGCATCTCAAGCGGAAGGGACGAAGATAAGTTCGAGACAGCCTGCCTGACGCCAGTAAGAAGTGAGCTTGTATCTGCCCCTTATATAGGAGAGTTTCCGGTTGTGCTCGAGTGCAAACTTCTCCACAGCCTGGAGATAGGGCTTCATACCTTGTTTGTAGGAGAGATAGTGGACATCAAGGCAGAAGAATCCGTGCTTGATGAAAACGGAAATCCTGATATTGAAAAGGTTAAACCTGTTGTATACGGGACTGGAAATAGAAGCTATTATGGCATCGGATGTAACCTTGGAAAAGCATTTTCGATAGGAAAAAAGGCATGAGACAAAGGCATGAGACAAAAAATATATCCTTTGATTAATTATTTGGGTTTAGAGGCAAGGTAAAAATAAATTTGCTGCCTTCTCCAAACTCACTTTCAACCCAGATTTTGCCTGCGTGCATCTCCACAAATTTCTTGACAAGAGAAAGTCCAAGTCCTGTCCCAACCTGTTTTCCGTATTTGGAGTTCCTAAGCTGTGTGAACGGCTGAAAGACTTTCTGGACTTCCTCTTCGGAGATTCCAACGCCTGTATCTTTGATAGTAATTTTTGCTCCATCTTCCACAACCCTGGCATCAACAATAACGTGCCCACCTTCAGGCGTGAACTTGATAGCATTATCCATCAGGTTGTATAATATTTGATTGAATTTTGTTCTATCAGCCTTTATGGTCGTTAGATCATCATCAAAAGTGCTCAGGATCTGAATACTTTTCTTTGATGCCAGAGGCGTCAATAAAGTTTTAATTTCAGAGACTGAACCGGATATAGAGAACTTCTCTACGTTAAGTTCCATCTTCCCGGCTTCAACCTTTGAGAGGTCCAGCACATCATTGATCAACTTCAGGAGATGCCTTCCACTAACTGATATATTGTTTACATATCTCAACTGCTTTTCGTTAAGCGGGCCGAAGTCTTGAGTAAGCAGCATATCTGAGAAACCTATGATTGAATTCATGGGTGTCCTCAGTTCGTGGCTCATGCTGGCCAAAAATTCGCTTTT
>JBFHIK010000418.1:0-2554 GCA_041596555.1 Methanosarcina sp. | reverse complement strand
GGAGCGAAGCGACAGGTGGGAGTAGTTCACAACCCAAAATTATATTTCGGCACGGGTAAACAGACCTGAAATAAAAAACCCAGAGTAAAGAAATTGGAATATAAAAACAGAAATAAGTAAGCTAATTGGACAAAATGGTTTGAAAAGCAAAGGAATCGCAGTAAGGCTTCCCTCAAAACCTTACCGCAGATCCTTTTATGGAGGTTTTATGTTTTTTGGACTATTTTGTCACTCTGCCTTTTTCAGGCTTTTTGCCATTAAGTTTTGCCATTTTATGTATTCCGTATTCGTGAGTCTTGAAGGTAATGTACATGGTTTCCTGAAACCCGCTTTAGCTTCAGATATGGTCGGCTAGCGCCCAAATTGGGGGAACTATTTTTCTGTTGGGGTTCGTGAAGGGTCCATGACAGAGCATGCGGGTTCACAATGTTCTCCAGCCAATTGTTTTTGGTGATGGAATTCTTCTGGCTGGTAGGGCTGTACCAAGAATACGGACTACGGAATCTTACTACCGTTCATTTAGTATTAATAGTTTTCTATTGTGTTTTAAAAATGAATACGGATAACATAGACAGTTTTGAGAGAAACCGGAGATTTATTGAGAAATAGTTTTCGGCTCTGCAGAATGCAACTTAACTGGTACAAAAAATTCATAGATCAAAAAAACTGATATTCAATAAAAACATTATTATATAAAAGGAACCGAACCGAAAATTACAGGCAAACTTGTCGACGGTAAATATACAGGCCGAAAAATTCGCACACAAACGAATTTGAGATCAGGCATATCTCCAGTTATCTCCAGTTATCTCCAGTTATCTCCAGTTTTCAAAACATTATCCATGAAGAAGCTATCGAAAATATTCCTGTGCAGGCGGTTAGAAGAAAATGGACAGTGAAACTTCAAAAAACGGAGAAGAACTAAACACCCCTCCTCACGCAGCAGATGCTGCAGATGGCGAAAGGGGAAAAGCTTTCCATGCAGCTCTGGAAAGAGAAAAAGCCCTGAAAACTATAATCAATAACAGTCAGATAGTGGTATTTCTCTGGAAAAACGAAGAAAAATGGCCTGCAGAATTTGTTTCCGAAAATGTGATGAACTTTGGATATACACCAGAAGATTTCATTTCGGGCAGGGTATTGTACGGAGACATTATACACCCTGACGACCTTAAAAAAGTTGAAAAGGAGCTTGAAAAAAGGATCAAGAGTGGAGCTCCGGATTTCAATATGGAATACAGGATATTTACAAAAGCAGGAGACCTGTGCTGGGTAAACGAAAGGACCTTCATCCAGAGGAATCCGGCAGGAGAAGTAACCCACTTTCAGGGAGTGGTGCTCGACATCACCGAGCGGAAAAAAAGTGAAGAAAAACTGGAAAAAGTCCTCAAGATGCAGAAGGTTCTGACCACAGTAATCAACAACAGCCCTGCAGTAGTCTTTCTGTGGAGGGATGAAAAATACTGGCCTGCAGTTTTTGTCTCGGATAATGTGGTACAGTTTGGATATACAGTTGACGATTTTATATCACAGAAAATCCTGTACGGCAAGATAATACATCCCGATGACCTGAAAAAGGTTGAAGAAGAACTCGAGAGACGCATCCAGAAAGGGGAAGTAAGCTTCAATTCGGAATACAGGATTTTTACAAAAGCCGGAGACCTGCGCTGGGTAAACGAAAGGACCTTTATCCAGAGAGAGGAAGATGGGGACGTGACCTGCTTTCAGGGGATAGTGCTGGACATAACCTCCCGGAAAAAAGTTGAAAAAGCCCTGAGAAAATCTCTCGAAATGCAGAAACTACTGAAATCGATAGTCAACAATAGCTCAGCAGTAGCTTTCCTGTGGAAAAATATGGAAAACTGGCCTGTAGAGTTCGTTTCGGAAAATGTAACACAGTTCGGATATACTGCAGAAGACTTTACTTCGGGTAGAATCCTTTACGGGGACATAATTCATAAAGAGGACATCAATTCGGTCGCTGAAAGCCTTGCATGCTCAATTCGAGAAGGATATGACTCTTTTGAGATGGAGTATAGGATTTTCACAGCAGATGGCAGTGTTCGCTGGGTTGAGGAGAGGACGTATATCCAGCGAGATAGTGACGGTATTCCGGCTCACTTTCAAGGAATAATTGTTGATGTTACTGAAAGAAAAGAAGTGCAGGGAATGCTCGATATTCAGCGGGAACTCGGGATGTCCCTGAGCAGTACCCTGAGCCTCAAGACCATGCTTTCCATTATCCTTGATGCCTGCCTGCAAATAACAGAGATAGATGCTGGAGGCATATACTTAAAAGATGAGCTTATGGACCAGATTAACCTGGTGGCACATAGGGGGCTTTCCTCCGAATTTGTGAAGAGTGTTTCTGCATACAGGGCAGACTCTCCGGAAGCAAAACAGGTATGGACTGAGAAACCCATTTACAAACTGGATTTTTATTCTGAAGAGATGGCAGATCTTCTAAGTAAAGAAAAGATCACTTCAGTTGCAGTAATTCCCATGAAGCACAGGGGAGAAATAATAGGCAGCCTGAACTTCGCGTCCCATACTG
>JBFHIK010000417.1:0-2555 GCA_041596555.1 Methanosarcina sp. | reverse complement strand
TGGAAATTAAGTTTACTGGAAATTATTATGCAAAATTAAGTTAACTGGAAATTAAGTTTACTGGAAAATAAGTTCACAGCGATTTAAGTTTTCAAAAAATAAATGTAAGGAAATCTGCCAGATCTGATTTTCCATAAATCGTTTCCAGCTTTATATTACTCCCAATTTTCGATCCATTTTAACGCTTACTCTATTCTAAATGTTATTCTTGATCAGGGACCTGCATAAAGCTCACGGGAGCAAAGCCCTGCTCCGCATCCATTACCCGTCTGGCAGAAATTCCTTCCAACTCGAAAATGAATACCTCGACAACCATAAAAACTTCACTTTCATCTCTCAGGCACCCCAGCTTAATGCTGTTTCCCCTGCCTGTTCCTGCATGAAGATGAATTTTGGGCTTTCCGTTCTCCAGGAAAATGTCTCCTATCCCGAGAATCTCATGGGCATCATTAAATCCAGACCAGACGGGTTCCGGAGGCCTTCTATTTTCTTTCGGGCCTGTAACGAGCTTTCCTTCCCTCAGAGCGCCAAGCAGCATAAACACAGCCGACTCAATCTTCTCCAATTCTGCAAGTTTAATAAGTTCCAGGAGAAGGTCATCCCCGTGGTCAACCCTGACAGTAAAAACCCTGCCTATCCGTCCTTTTGCGTACTCCATTCTTTTTCCTCATTGATCTGTTATTTTTCCATCTACAATTCTGATAATCCTATCAGCCTTTCCGGCCAGGTCCTCATTATGGGTTACTACAATAAAGGTCTGGTTATGTTCTTTGTTCAGCTTGCGGAGCAGTTCATAGATCAAATCTCCCGCTTTAGTGTCAAGGTTGCCTGTAGGCTCATCCCCAAGTACGATTGCCGGAGAACAGCTAAGAGCCCTGGCTACCGAAACCCTCTGGTTCTGCCCTCCGGAGAGTTCTCCTGGCCTGTGGTCCATTCTATCTTCAAGCCCGACCTCTTTCAGAAGTTTTTCGGCAATATCTTTTGCCTCGTCCCTGCTCTTCCCCGCAATCAAGAGAGGCATCATTACGTTTTCCAGAGCAGTGAAATCCGGAAGCAGGTGATGATACTGGAAGACAAAGCCGAGCATCCTGTTTCTCATCCCGGAACGCTCCTTATCCGACATTTTTGTAACGTCATTGCCGTCTATCAGGAGGGTCCCTGAACTGGGCGTGTCGAGCAGACCTATGAGATGCATAAGTGTGCTTTTGCCTGAACCAGAAGGCCCTACAATTGCAACAAACTCTCCTTTTTTAATTATCAGGTTTGCATCATCGAGCGCGCGAAACTCCACTCCGTTTTTGTAAACTTTGGTCAGGCTTTTAAGCTCTATAATCGGGCTTCCGTCTGTCATGCTTTTCCTGCGTTTTCAAAAATTTAATATTAAAAATAGAGGGGTTCTTAAGTAAAGAGTTTTTGGGCAGAAGGTAGACCGTCTATTGAAAATTGTCCTGCTAGAAATCAGTTGACAGACTTCTGTCTCCTGTCCCTTTCCTGCTCACGAGATAAGCTGCTGCCAGAATGAGCACACAGCCCAGAAAAGTCGAGATGTAGAAGGGGTTTCTCAGGACTGCAGTGTCAAAGAAAATTCCTGATACAGGTTCGAGAAGGGCAAGAATGCTGCCTGTCTGCGCTCTTATACCCGAAATCCCTTTGAGGTAGAGAATGGCAGCGAATGTAATGGTCAAACCGAAAAGGAGCAAAGTACTGAAGTTTCTAAAGTAGACCGGGAGGGGAGTCGAAAGTGCAGACGGCAGCATAAAGAGAAGGCTTATTCCGGTCAGCCAGAAAGTCTGGGATATCCCTGTATAGTCATGCCTCAGGTAGCGAATCGTGATTATGGTGGTGCCAAAAGAGAGCCCTGAAAGCAGGCCGAACAACAGGCCTTTCATAAAATCGGACCCTGTACTCAGGCTTGCCAGGACCTCTCCGGGACGGGTTATCATTAATACTCCAGCAACTGAAAGGAAAAGAGGCAGAAGGCTTTTGCTGCTGCTTCTTTCTCCCAGGATTGAAGGAGCAAGCAGATTGACATATACAGGAGCCGTATAAAGGAGCAGTACAGCAACGGAAATTCCGCTGTACCTTATAGCTGAGAAATAGCATATGCCGGTTATTGCATTCATAAAACCCAGCAGCAGAAGATATTTTCTGTTCCTGCCTGGCCTGAGCTGTTCAAGGCTTCCACTTAACAGAAGGTAAAAGAAAATCAGGAATAAACCGAAAAAGAGCCTGCAGAATAAAATGGACCCTACGGACATGTCCTGGATCCTGTCCAGAAAAACTCCTATGGTGCCGTAAATAATGCTGCCTGTTATGGTCTCGGAGTACGGCTTGAAAGAAGTTCCCTGCACTTGCATATTCGATGATTATAAGACTAGTGATATATATTTATTGGAAATTGAATAAAATGGGGGAAATTTATTGCGAAAAAAACCCATAACTACAAAAAAAAGAAAATAGAGTGTTTATTCATCCTGTAGCCTTAAAAGTTCTTTTTTCCAGGAGGGCATCTTTTTGTTTGATGCCATCTTTTTGTTTGATGCCATCTTTTTGTT
>JBFHIK010000416.1:0-2563 GCA_041596555.1 Methanosarcina sp. | reverse complement strand
ATTCTCAAAAGAGAGAGCCATGAAGCAGGATGCCCGTCATTTCAATGATGGGTAGTTCACTTATAATGCCTTAAAAATATTAGAAGTACAGGGAATTAAAGGCAATTGATGTGGAAGATAATTGATGTGGAAGATAATTGATGTGAACGATAATTGATGTGGAAGATAATTGATGTGAACGCTAAATAAGATTCAAACCCACTATATTTACTAACCTTCCCAACCCGAAAAGTTCGCTCAACAATATTTATATGTGGGAAGGCTTACAGTACAGTTTGATTTTTCCAAACATTTTATATTACTCATAAGATTACTTAACATAGCATGACATGTAGAGACATGGCACCCATGCATTAAAATTTACAACTGGAGAACGGTTTTACAAATCAAAGAAGGTTCTTTTAATGAAATACTGGCAGCCGAAATATGAAACAATGGATCCCGAAGAAATGAAGAGACTACAGCTGAAACGCCTGCAGCACAGTGCAAAGCTGGTCTATGACAACGTTCCCTTCTACAGGCAGAAATTCAAAGAGGCTGGAGTCTCTCCCGGGGACATCAAGACCCTTGAGGACGTCCGGAAGCTGCCTTTCACACGCAAAACAGACCTTCGGGACAACTATCCATTCGGGCTGTTTGCTGCAAAGAAAGAGGAAATCGTACGCATCCACGCCTCCTCCGGGACCAGCGGAAAACCCACGGTTGTCGGATATACTGCAAAGGACATTGAGACCTGGTCGGACCTGATCGCCCGAAGCCTTACGATGATAGGGCTTACAAAAGGCGACGTGATCCAGAACTCCATGAACTACGGCCTCTTTACCGGAGGCATGGGCTTCCACTACGGTGTAGAGAGAATGGGAGCTCTGGTCGTGCCAGCAGCGACAGGCAACACCGCCCGGCAGCTCGAGATGATGATCGACTTCGGGGTAACCGCAGTCCACTGCACCCCCTCCTACGCCTTCTACCTCGCCGAAACCGCAGAAGAGCTCGGCTTAATAGACAAACTCTCCTTAAAAGCAGCCATTTTCGGAGGCGAGCCCTGGTCGGAAAACACGCGGAAGCAGCTTGAAAAACGCCTGAACCTCAAAGCCTATGACTGTTACGGACTCTCTGAAATGCTCGGCCCCGGTGTTGGTTTTGAGTGCCAGGAACAGAATGGCCTGCACATCTGGAGCGACAACTTCCTCGTCGAAGTCCTGGACGAAAACGGAGAGCAGGTATCCGAAGGTGAAAAAGGGGAACTCGTCTTAACATCCCTCAACAAGGAAGGCTTATGCAACATAAGATACCGCACAGGTGACATAACCCGCCTCCTTGAGTCCGAATGCGACTGCGGCCGTACAACAACCAGGATCTCACGTCTTCTTGGCAGGGTAGACGACATGATGATCGTCCGTGGAATCAATGTATTCCCCTCCCAGATCCAGGACGTAATCTCAAGAATCCCGCAGGTTGGCGAACAATTCCAGCTTATCCTTGACCGCAATAAACACATGCTTGACGAGCTCACAATTGAAGTCGAACTTGAAGATAACGCCTTTACCGGCGACCTCAAAGACCTCAAAGCCATTCAAAATCACGTCCAGCACGAACTCAAAGCCGTCCTCAACATCCGCACAAACGTCGAATTGCTGGAGAAAGGCAGCATCGAAAGGACCGCAGGAAAGGCAAAGAGAATCATCGACAGGCGGCCGGAGATCTGAGCCTTCGGGCAGCTTTGAATTACTGTTTCGTAACTTAAACAATCAGGGAATTTTTTTCTCTGATTTTCTTTTAACTTTTCTTTAAACTTTTTTGCGTCCGTTAAACCAAATTTTAATTTCTTTTTTCCACAGAAGCAGGGCTGGAAGTATTAGTTCTTAATACCGGGGTTCCACCGCTCGACGCAGGAGAGCGGCTTTTCCGTGAAGTCTGCGAAGAAGTTGAAATCTTCAAATTTTAGCAAATGGAACCCTGAAAAAAGTTGAAGCCTGAAAATTATTCTCTCTACCTGCTGTTAAGAAAAAATGAAGATTGGAAACCCGGACATAAATTGAAATACAAGGAAAAGTGACTTTTCATCCCAGACCGCAATAATCAACGAATTTTGCACTTCAGACCCGACAACCGAGAAAGTGATTTTCAAAACCACATGCCAAAGCAATGAATATTTCTATTGCAAGACAGAAGTAAAATCAAAACTCCAAAACCAATAAGCTATTAAGTAAGCAACCACAAACTTTACCTGCAATTTTTACCGGATTTGAATTTCTTAACAATCATATTTTTGCTCAATTTTGAAAGGTGGAACCATGCCTCACATAATGGAATTACTTGGAAAAACAAGAGTAGTCGTAAAAGACGGGAAAGTTATCGAAGTCGGAGAACCTGAAGTAGAATGGTGTCCTCTCTTTGCCAAGATACGCGGGATCCAGAAGATCACCCCTGAAGAAGTCAAGAAAAACATGGAATTCAGGATCAACGATTTTGGGATGTTTACGGACAAGCGCCGGCTGGAACTCGAGGACTTTGTAGGGTTTGGAGCATCTGAAGTTATGATGACAGTCCTGAGCAGAGGTTT
>JBFHIK010000415.1:0-2567 GCA_041596555.1 Methanosarcina sp. | reverse complement strand
GGCTGTAGATCAATGGCTGTAGATCAATGGCTGTAGATCAATGGCTGTAGATCAATGGCTGTAGATCAATGGCTATCGATCAGTGGTGATTGCAATTGATAAGTGGTAATAGAAGTCCATCAATGGTGGAATACATTTGCAGGATATGCTTATATCGGCATCAAAAATAAGGATTGCCGAAAAATCTATATATACAATGCAGTAAATATACATATTGGGAGTAAAAAAATACAACGGAAGCAATAATTATGCAAAAAATAACCAAAACACAAATTATTGGGGATAAAAAAGAGCCGGAAAATATGTTTTTTTTGAAAA
The DNA here is from genome assembly GCA_041596555.1 of Methanosarcina sp. Classification (GTDB taxonomy): domain Archaea; phylum Halobacteriota; class Methanosarcinia; order Methanosarcinales; family Methanosarcinaceae; genus Methanosarcina. The sequence goes on along the minus strand of JBFHIK010000415.1, from coordinate 2,249 downwards.
GATGTCCGGAATGCCATTCCAAACTTGAAAACGATCTTTTCAGAGGATTTCAATATTGTACTGTGTGCGGGTACTGGACAAGAAAAGAAACTGCAAGGCTTGAACCGCTAATGATTATGGAGTGAGTAGATATATGTTTGATTTTCCATCAAAGTGTGCCAGGTGCGGCACGCCTCTTAAAAAACAGGTAATTGGTTCGAATAACTTTTACTACTGCAGAAAATGCGGGTGTATGTCCTCAGTTACATCAGTCAGTGCAACCCCTCAATCCGCAGCCCAGGAGACGGCTAACATTTAAAGACGATATTAAGCAGATAACTTATAAAGACGATATTAAACTGATAACTTATTTTCAAGGTTAAACTTTAAACAAATCTCAGGCAAACCTGGCTCTGATCAAATAACTATATGAATTCCGGGTCAGGTTCCTATTTTTGAATTACTTTTTTGTTTTTTCGAGTGCTTCAGGGTTTAATGGCTGTCATTATCCCGAGAACGGCCGGAATAGGATCTTGCATTCTTTCCACATGCTGTGCGCCTCTTGAGCCCACCTGCGTACAGTAGATAAAATCGAAAAAACTATCTGTACTGGCAACCCGGATTCAAAAATACCAACCATGCAGTCGGATACGTTTATTTCCATTATTTCTTTTGATTCTACTTTTTATCCTACTTTTTATCCTACTTTTTATTTTGTAACCTTTTCTTTCCTGTTTTTCGGATTTCCAACAGGAAAATAAAATATTAAGTAACTTGGAAAGAAAAAGGTATATGAGTTTTAGAATCCAATAAACAACATTGATCTCAACAATTGCATAAACCTGAAAACAGCTTTAAAACAGCTTTAATACTAGAAACTCTCTCTGTTTGATCCGCATGGTCGAAAAAGAAATAGATTCATTATGCAGCCAGTATGGCCTGAAGCCAACAAGCCTCTCTGACCTTATGCTAAAGGCCAATTCTCCTGACCCGAGCCGGGAGTACGGCTTTAACGAAGAAGAAAACTCTCTCTATCTCCCCCTTTATATAGAACTGAATTCCGTCAGTTCTCTTTCCGAGACAGGAAGCGATTTTCTGGCTTACATTCAGCTTGTTCTCGATCCTGATAAGGCAAGTTCGGAATACCTTGCGGACTTTTTCAACAATCCTCTCGGGTTGAAGATCCGGAAGGCCTGGGGGACGAAGGGCTTTATCCTGAGACCTGAAAACCGGGAACCTGAAGAGCCGGCTACGGCACTCTCGGAGGTTTCTGCCCTGAATGACGTTGCTGGAGATGCTTCTTTTTCAGGAGAATCCGGATATTCAGAAATTATCTACCCCCTGGCGGCAAATGAAATCACATTTGAGGGCAAAGCTTCGGTTGAAAATATGTGTGCAGAAACAGGGGAGAGCACTTCTGTACTTTCGGGTGCAACTGTCCCTCTTCTTTCCGGAATTTCATCTTTACCAGATGTGGATCTTAATTCTCTTACACATAGCAAACTCTATCTTCCTGACCTGCAGGTCCAGCTTGAGGTCCTTAAAATCAAAGCTCTCACAAAAGAACTCATTTCCCAGCTAAGCGTGTTCGAGTGCAGGCTTTCAACCTATCCCAAGAGTATAACCCATATCCGCAAGAAGCTTGAACTTATCCGGGAGGCGGTGAAGCTTGCAAATGATTCCGACTATATTCTGGAGCTGATCAGGCGGGGGGAGAGCAAGAAACTTGAGTTCAAGTCCACACTGCGAATGAACCTTATTACCGAAAAGCCTGACTGGAATATCGAACATGCAGTCCTGAAGACGATAATCGCTTACCTGAACACCGACGGTGGCATTCTTCTTGTTGGCGTCTCAAACAGCGGGGAAGTTCTGGGAATCAAACACGACGGTTTTCCGAACGAGGATAAGTTCCTCCTGCATTTCAAACAGCTCATAAAGCAGCATATAGGCCTTAACTATGCCCCCATGATAGAGTACGCCCTTGTGCCTGTAAACGGCAAAAAAGTCCTGGAAATCGATTGTAGAAAAAGTGATAAGGCTGTTTTCCTCAATCCGGATAGAAATGACGAAGAGTTCTATATCCGCATAGGCCCCTCAAGCGAAAGGCTCACAGGCAGTAAACTGATCGAGTACGTGAATCGGCAGTATAACGGAAAACTGGAGTAACCATACCTGCACTATAACGCCGCACTATAACGCCGCACTATAACGCCGCACTATAACACCGCATTATAACGCTGCATGACGACGCTGCATGATACCCTTTT
>JBFHIK010000414.1:0-2576 GCA_041596555.1 Methanosarcina sp. | reverse complement strand
GGATGTTAAAGAGTTTGGGGTATACACCAGTAGGTGTTGCTTCATCCGGAGAGGATGCTATAAGCAAAGCCGAAAGCACTTTTCCTGACCTTGTACTAATGGACATAATGCTGAAAGGAGACATAAATGGGATAGAAGCTGCAAAAGAGATCCAAAAAAGCTTTGATGTGCCCGTGGTTTACCTGACCGCCTGTTCCGACAGCAAAATAGTGGAAAATGCCTGGAAGACGAGACCTCTGGGGTATATTGTGAAACCCTTTGATGAAAAGGACCTGCAAAAAGGTATCGATGTAGCTCTATGCAGGCACAGGATGGAAAAAAATGAGCTTGAAAAGGGCTCTGATAAAGCTGAGAAAGGTTCCGAAAAATCTAAAAAAAGTTTTGAAAAGTGTGACAAAAGATCCAGAAACCTTCCTGCGCCCGGTGAATGTATTGAAAGTCTTCAGAATTTAAAATGATTTTTCCAGATTTTTTGAGCATATATTCAATTTATTCAATTCTTTATCTATTCTTTATAATATTTATTCCGTTTTTTAAGGTGCCTCTAATTAATTCTAATCATTTTAAATCCAATTTGATTTTTTAAGCTTTCTTCAATTCTTCTTCAATTCTTCTTCAATTCTTCTTCAATTCTTCTTCAATTCTTCTTCAATTCTTCTTCAATAGCTTCAGCTACGGTTTTCAGGATTTTTGCCCTTGAATACCGTTTGTCCCGGGATTCGATAATTATCCATGGGGCACCTGTAGTACTCGTTTTCTGGAGCATCTCATCGACTGCAACTTTATAGTCGTCCCATCTGTTTCGGTTTCGCCAGTCGTCGTCTGTAATTTTCCAGTTTTTTTCCGGATCATTTCGTCGGCTTTCGAAACGCTCGAGCTGGGTTTCTTTATCTATCTGAAGCCAGAATTTGAAGATGATTGCTCCTGCATCAACAAGTATTTTTTCAAACTCATTGATTTCCCTGTAGGCTCTTCCCCATTCTTCTTCCGTACAGAACCCTTCCACTCTTTCTACGAGGACACGGCCGTACCAGCTCCTGTCAAAAATAGTTATGTGTCCGGCCAGTGGGATTGCATCACAGAAACGCCAGAGGTACTGGTGGGCTTTTTCCGTATCATTCGGTGATCCCACAGGCACAACTCTGTAAAGCCGGGGGTTGAGTTCTTCAACAAGGCGGCGAATGCCCCCTCCTTTGCCTGCAGCATCCCAGCCTTCAAAGATTATGACCACTGAACGTTTTTTTCTAAAAAGCTCATATTGGAGGGCTTCGAGTCTATTCTGGTAAAGCTTTTTAGTCTCCCTGTATTCTTCCACAGAAAGGATTTTTGAGAGGTCGGTCTTTTCCAGGGTTGAACCGTTAAGTACAGGGAGATTTGTAGTTGCTATGTCAAGATATTTGATCGTCTGCTGCCCCGGAATCCTTGTTATCTTTTCAATAGAGGCCTCAATTGCATGAGTTACTGTTACCATGATTTTCAGGACCGCAAAGTTCCTGTCGTTTGCCTCGACTATTGTCCAGGGGGTATCAGGTCCATCTGTTTTTTCAAGTATTTTTTCTACAACAGGCAGGTATTCTTCATATTGCTCGATAAAATCCTGTTCTTTTCCGTTTTTCCCTTCATATTCATCAAGAATAAGGGGGATATCTCTTTTTTTGATTTCCTTGAAACGCTCTTTCTGTTCTTTCTCACTGATGTGGAGGAAAAACTTGAGTATCAGGTACCCGTCATCCGCAAGCTGGCGCTCAAAATAGGTTATTTCTTCCAGGATCTTTTCCAGGGCTTTTTCGCCTTTTTCACCTTTTTCTTTTCCGAAGAGCTCGATTATTGCTCTGCTGTACCAGCTCCGGTCAAAGATCCCAATTCTTCCTTTTACAGGAATCAGTTCCCAGAACCGCAGAAGGAAAGGCTTGAGGCGGTCATCGTAACAGGGCCTGGTCATGGTATGGAAATCAAATCCCCTTGGGTCCAGAGGCAGGATGAAACGGTTGATATCTTCTCCCATCCCTGATGCGTGCCAGCCTTCAAAAACAAGTATGATGGGTATTTTCAACTCCCATGCCCTTCGTTGAAGAGCACCGAGTTTAACTTCAAGGGTTTTCATACTCTTCTTATATTCTTCATTTGGTATTGTCTGGGATAAGTCAACGTTTTCAAGCATGGGGATTCCTGTTTTCTTCTTTAAAATAAAATTACTCATAATGTGTTTAGCGCAATATTAATTATGCAGGTATAAATTTTTGTCTTTATTTACTACACATATCTAACACGATTATAAATATGTCTAACCAGTTATTTAAATTTTTGAGGCCGATGGGTGTAAGATGAGGTGTAAGATGGGGTGTAAGTAGTGAATCAAAGCAAGTAAGGTAATGGTAAGTAAAGATAAGTAAGATGTAAAGGTGAATAAAGATAAAAGTATTATCTAGAAATATTTACAATCCAATATCCAAATTATTCCCGATTTTAAATATTCACTATATAACTGGTCTACAATAAAATTTACAATAAAATATAATTGAGGCAATCATAGTCATCGTCGAAATTATGCACATTCTGCGTATTTTTATACATTC
>JBFHIK010000413.1:0-2582 GCA_041596555.1 Methanosarcina sp. | reverse complement strand
TACGTGAAATCGATATCTTTCAATTAATTTTTGTAGGCTGAATAGTTAAAAAGAAAAGTATAAATATTTGGGAATTTCAGTCACTGCAGGTGTTTATTTGAACGAAGAAATAAATATTATGGGTGGAGGAATAAGCGGCCTTACATGTGCGATAATTCTTCGGAAAAATGGGTATAGAGTTAATATTTATGAAAAAAAGAATTCTGTTGGTACAAGATTCAATGATGACTGGCAGGGCATTGAGAACTGGTCAGAGAAAATTGATGTCCTGAAGCAAATAGAATCATACGGAATAGACCTGTCCTTCGATTACGAGCCGATATCCGAATTAACTATTCATTATTCCGGGAAAATAAAAACAATCAAAGTGAAAAATGGCTGTTATCTGGTTAGAAGAGGGGGCAGTAAAGGCTGCCTTGATACATGTTTACTTGAGCAGGCTGAAGAATTGGGGGTAAACATCCACTTTGCTTCCGTGCCGGAAAAGGAAGTTCCTATACAGGTAAACGCTACAGGCCCGAAAAATGCAACTGCTTTTGTAAAAGGAATAAAGTTCAAAACGAACTTTGAGAGTGGCTATCATATGGCTTTTGGAAGTGAAATAGCCACAGGATTTTACTCTTACCTGTTGATCAAAAACGGTCATGGAACAATTGCAACTGTTTTTAACCGCAAACTGGCCCACTGCTCCGATGAATTCCTCCAGAATACTGTGGAATATTTTTCTTGTTTTCTTGATAAAAGGGAGCTAGCTTCAGGGAAAAAATTCGGTGGCTACGGGCATTTCGAAATAAAGAATAATTTGTATGATGATAAAGGGGCAATGCTCGTAGGGGAAGCAGGCGGTTTTCAGGACTACTTCTGGGGATTCGGGATGAGGTACGCAATCCAGAGCGCTAATTTTGCTGCAAGAAGCATAATTCGAAGTGAATCCTATGACGATTTGATAAAGAAGCATTTGATTAAAAAAATGGAGCATTCGGAAAGAAACAGGTTTATTTTTGAAACTCTGGGTCCTCTGGCTTATCCCTGCGCATACTACTCACTTGCTGTCAGCAAAAACCCTCTCAAACTTTTGAACATGGTATATAGATGACTATAAGGATTATCTTCTCTGGTCCCTTCTGAATTTTAAACTCGGGTAATAAGTAATAGATATTTTTAAAAAATGAGCTGGAATTTCCAAAGGGACTCCGGAATTTATCAGATCCTCCTCTGGATTCTCTTTTTTCCTCTATCTTTTTATTGGTCCAGCATCAATCTACTTATGGGGGAAACCATTCATTTGGGGCTGTCTGTTCACGGCATGCCTCTTTATCCATAAGCAGGGGTCTTGAGCATGTATGATCTGATTATAGTTGGCGGAGGGCCTTCGGGAGCTTCTGCTGGAAGGGTAGCTGGAAAAGCAGGAATCTCAACCCTCCTGCTTGAGAAAGAAAATTTTCCGAGGTATAAGCCCTGCGGAGGGGCTCTATCCCCATATGCTCTATCATGTCTGGATTTCAAACTCCCTGAGTCCGTAGTCGAGAGGGATATTTCAAAGGTAAGGGTTCACTTCAGGGAGCACTGTATTGAAAGGCAAAGAAATTACAGGTTAGCTTTGCTGGTCTCCAGAAAGGCCTTTGACAATTTCCTGCTTGATAAAGCCATGGAGACGGGAATTGAGGTCCACTTTGGGGAAAAGGTGCTGGACTGTGAGGAAAGAGAAGAATGCGTTGAGGTTAAGACTTCTCAGGACACTTACCTTGCAAAGTTTGTCCTTATTGCGGAAGGTTCCGTAGGCATGCTTAAGTATAAAGTAAGGCCGCAGAGAGACCGGAAAACAGAATATGGGCTTGCCCTTGTTTCGGAAGTTCCTGAAGATGACGAGGTGATAAGGAATCGGTTTCCCGGTGTGATAGACATTCATTTCGGGACTTCCCCCCGGGGGTACGGCTGGATTTTTCCTCATGCGGGGTACTATTCCGTGGGAGTCACGGGAACAGCTGAACATATGAAGCATCCGAATAAGGTAATGCAGGATTTTTTGCAATCAAATGGCTTTTTTGGGGAGTTTCAGGTCCGTTCCCATATTATCCCTGTGGGAGGGATAAAACGAAAAACCGTGAGTTCAAGGGTCCTTCTGAGCGGGGATGCCGCAGGTTTCGTGGACGCCTTCATAGGGGAAGGTATTGCATATGCCATCCGGTCAGGGCAGCTTGCAGCGGAGAATGTAGCTGATCTTGTGCTTTACGGCCGGAAATTGAGGGACCTTAATAAGTATGAATCCAGGTGCAGGCAGGAGTTCGGAATCTTCCTTGGCAGTTCCCTTAAACTCGAAAAGGTCATGCACCGTTTCCCCGAAATCTCTTTCAAACTTGCTACCAGCAGGAAGGAGATATTGGATAAATATCTGGATGAAGTTGTAATAAGTAGAAGCCACAAAGACTATGTCAGGTGGTTATTGCTCAATTTCAGTCTGGCTGATCCCGCCTCCAAAATTAAGTCCATGACCGGGAGGAATCCGTAATATAAAAAGGGCAATTGGGTGGTAAAATGGATATGTAGGGGGTAAAAAAGATAATTGTATCTAAAAAAGATAG
>JBFHIK010000412.1:0-2601 GCA_041596555.1 Methanosarcina sp. | reverse complement strand
TAGACTGAAAGCTAGATGACAAACGGACTATAGACTGAAAGCTAGATGACAAACGGACTATAGACTGAAAGCTAGATGACAAACGGACTATAGACTGAAAGCTAGATGACAAACGGACTATAGACTGAAAGCTAGATGACAAACTGACAACAGCTTAAAACAACAAACTGAAACCGGAAAAGAATTCAATAATTATTTCCATTTACTTTTTAGCAATGAACAGAGTCTCCATAGTTTCCTGCCCTGATTATTCTGATACAAAAGAAGCAATAGCTCGGGCTCTTGACCTGCTGGGCGGCATTGAAAACATAATTGATCCGGGAGACCGCGTACTTCTCAAGCCAAACATCCTTTCAGCCAGCCCCCCGGAAGCTGCCACAACTACCCATCCTTCGGTAGTATCCGCAATGTGTGAATTTGTGCTCAGTGCCGGAGGAAAGCCAGTCGTCGGAGACGGAGCCGGGATCTCAAGACCTGGGGCTACAGCAAAAGCCCTGAAGGCTTCAGGTATAGAAGAGGCTGCCCGAAAAGCCGGAGCCGGGGTTGTGAACTTTGAAACTGCGGGTTTTACTCTGGTAGATGTTCCAGAGCCACTTCAGTTTCGGAAATTGTACATTGCAAACCCTGTCCTTGAAGCGGATGTTGTAATATCCCTCCCGAAACTGAAAACCCATGAGCTTACATATTATACGGGCGCGGTCAAGAATTTCTTTGGAGCCCTCCCCCTGAAGTGCCGAAAAGAAACACACCTTCTTGGAAACCGGGACCTTTTTGGCGAAGCCGTCGCCGATGTGTATTCTGTCGTCATGCCTGGTTTTGCGGTCATGGACGGAGTTTGGGGCATGGAAGGAAACGGGCCTTCCCATGGAAAACCTGTAAACTCAGGCGTTATTCTGGCAAGCCCGGACTGCGTTTCCCTGGATATTGTTGCAGCAGAAATGATTGGTTTTGATCCTATCAAAATCCCCACTACAGCAGGTGCCCTGAAGAAAGGATTCGGAAACCAGTGCCCTGTGGTGGTTGGAACGCCATTAAAAGAGGTCAAAAAGAAATTCAAACCTTCGAGCGGGGGGGTTAGCATAGCCCCTGCTTTCCTTAAGCGCAGCCTTGGCAAATATTACACTATTAATCCCAGAATCAACCAGAGAAAATGCACCCGGTGCGGGACCTGCTATCTGAACTGTTCTCCCGGGGCTGTAGAACAGCTGGAAAACGGAACTTACAGGATCAATCCGGAAAAATGCATCCTGTGCTACTGCTGCAGGGAACTTTGCCCTAACGATGCAGTCGAGATAAAAAAGTCCCTGTTAGCACAGATTCTAACAGAAACCGAAGATTTAATACATAGGATATAAATGGGAGATGAACTCCGGCAAATACGTTATAATACTTTCTGTTTTATCTTTTTGCAAGATCTTTTAATCCAGAACGCCTAAAAGATGTATTAAAAGAATTTTTTGCTCGGGAAAAATACCCCTGTGCTTGTAAATGAAGAAGGTGATGGGATGCTTTATATCGATACAGAGTATGCTCCGGAAAAATGCTCTCTTTGCGGCGGAACCGGGAATATTGAAGGTGAGATCTGTGAAGCCTGCGGAGGACAGGGGAACGTGCTCGTTGCCCAGCCTGCAATAATATGTCCACTTTGCAATGGGTCAGGGAACCTGGAAACAGGAACATGCAGGGCATGTGGAGGAAGCGGCTGGGCTCTTTTCTGAAAAAATCAGAAAATATTCCCTGGTTCCTGCCCTTGAACCTCGTTATGAAAAAAAAACCGGAACAGTTCCTGATTCATGCCCCCAGGCCATAAAGTAAAACTATGGATTTTCAGTAAATAATGTATCAGGAAAACGCTCCGAATTATTCGGAAACTCCTCTTTTTCCTTTTGACTTTCCAGAAAGTCGTTCTTTTTCTCATCGGGCAAACAGTCAAAGCAGGTCTCATACCTTGAAGACTTATACTTTTTTCTGCATACCGGACAGAGCTCCATACCCTTCAGGCTTGCAAAGTGACAGCGTTTGCAGATCACGATTGCATGTTCCAGAGAGGCGTATTCTTCCTCAGCTTTTCGGGTTTCGTCTTCAATTAGCTCTTTAATCCCGTTTTCTTCAAGCCATTCATGATAAAGCTGTTTGAAGTTTCCTTCTCCTGTGTCTTCAACAAGCACCTCGATACACTGCTCTTCAAGGTCAGTATGGTCAGGCTCAACTTTATGTACAGTAGAGGCTTTGTGCCAGCCAGGGTGACTTTTATGGCGGTGTTTGCCAGTCAGGACATGCTCGAATTTCTGATACTTTAGTCTGTACACTTCCCTGAATCTGGTATAAGCAAGACTGTAAATCCCGGAACGGACCTCTGCCGGAGAAAAGGCTCCGGGAGTGTGGACACAAAGGCGCTCAGTAGAGCCGCACCAGGCACAGGCTTTGCCTGTAATGAATTCAGCCCTTTTTTCTTTCCATTCCTTAGAGGTTCGTTTCATTGAGACACCTAGAAGATCTTTCTGGGATAAAAGATAGTTACAAAGATAGCTGAATAAAAGATAGTTACAAAGATAGTTGAATAAAAGATAGTTACAAAGATAGTTGAATAAAAGATAGTTA
>JBFHIK010000411.1:0-2601 GCA_041596555.1 Methanosarcina sp. | reverse complement strand
TCCGAGCCAGAAGCTTCAATAATCATCTTAACTAGAAACGGAGAAAGCACTCTCAGGGAATGCCTGGAAAATGTATATGCACAAAACTATACGAATTTTGAAGTGATAGTCATTGATTCAGCTTCAACAGACCGGACGCTGGAAATTGTTAGTACTTTTCCTGTGAACCTTTTTAACATAAAAGTAGAAGACTTCGGACACGGCAAAACCAGAAATTTTGGGGCCAGACTTGCAAAAGGAAAGTATCTCATTTATTTAACCCAGGATGCCATTCCCCTTAATGAAAAATGGCTTGAAAACTTAATCCGAAATTTTAACGATGAGGATGTTGCAGGGGTATATAGTCGAAATATTCCCCGTCCGGATTGCGATCCATTTGAGTCTCGCTATATCTTAACCGGGTGGGGTCCCACAAAGGAAGTAAAGAGTATTCGGGACTATAAAAACTACAAAAAACTCGTATTTTTTTCCAATACAAGCTCCTGCCTCCGAAAGGACATCTGGGATAAATTTCCTTTTGATGATACGCTGGTTCAGACTGAAGATCAGGCCTGGTCAAAGGAGGTTCTTGAAGCCGGCTACAAGATTGTTTATGACCCTGATTCGATTGTTATTCACTCACACAATAATTCTCTGGAAATTTTATTTAAAAAATACTTTGATGCCGGTACAGCACACATGAAAATATTCAAAAACAGAAATAATGTGTACTTGCCTTTAATCCCATTCTTTGTGGTCGCTGTTATTTTTTTGGATTTGCGGTTTATGATGGGTCATGCCTATAAGCCAACTGAGATCGTTAAGTGGACCCCGAATGCCTTTGTAAGGCATTTTGTAGAAGCAATAGGTTTCTGGCTGGGCTTGCATTTTGATCTGCTTCCCCTTTCCCTTAAACGCAAATTTACCGCTTCAGGGCGGTATTAATCACACCCTATACATTTTCATAAATATTTTCTAATTGTTTTGCCGAATTTTCCCATGAATATTTTTCTGCAAGCTTTCTGGCACTGGTGCTTAGTGTTTTCTGGAGTTCTTTATCACTCATAAGGTCCTGCATTTTCCCTGCAAGGTCCCTGCCATTTCGAGCCTTTACAAGCAGTGCATTCTGTCCGTGAGTAAAAACGGAAGGTATGCCTCCTACCTCAGTAGCTATTATTGGCAATCCGGCAGCTGCAGCTTCCAATAATGTCAGAGGGAGTCCTTCCCATAAAGAAGGTAATACGAAAATATCACACCTTGTGTACTGTTCAATTAGGGCATGTTCGCTGAGTTTTCCAGTGAATTTGACTATGTATTCGACTTCAAATTCTGTTGCAGTCTTTTTGAGATTCTCTGCCTCTTCTCCATCACCTGCGATGATAATTTCAAAATCATTTTTCCCTTTAAGGAATTTTGCTGCCTGTATCAGGTACTCCAGGCCTTTTTGCTTTTCAAGCCTGCCTACAAACAGGAATCTTGTCTTTCCGTCGGATTTTTTCCCCTGTTTCCTTTCAAATTTATCAATGTCTACCCCGTTAGGCACATAAATTCCTTTTTTTATTCCGGCTTTTTCCAGAATTTCAAGTCCATTTTTATCCACAACTATGATCTTCTTAAAACCAGAATATCTCAGGAAAAATTTTTCAGCTAATCTTTTCAAGAAAAAGTATTGTTTATCATCAAAACTGATTCCGTGGCAGGTGTTGACGACCGGTATCCTGTAAAATCTGGCTGCAAAGGAAATAAAAAAACCCATGTCTGCGGAATGGGAATGGATAATGTCGGGTTTCAGTACTCTAAGTTTCCTGAAGCCCCAGAAAAATAAAAAAGCTAGAGATATCAATCTTTGAAGTGTAATTTTGTCCAGATTTGCAGAGCTGTCTTTCAGGCCTAATTTGAAAACTTTTTCGTCCAGAGCAATTTCATCACAGTTGGAAGTTAAGATGTAAACTGTATGTCCAATTCTTACTTGCTGTTTTTTCAGATTATTAACAGTATAAGCGTCTCCTCCTATCATAGGATAATATTTTTTTGTAAGGTGTAAAATTTTCATAAACCCTCAGCAGGAAACCCGTTAAATCTTTAGATTTAGCGGGTAGTTGACTTTTCTTCAATGTTTTATATTTTTATTTCCATGTACTGCAAAAGAAGCTGTTCAATACAGGATAAGTGCGTATAAAAGTTAGTAAAGTATATAGTATTAAGATTCCTACGTTTTCTTTTAAATTTTTGTCTTTCAGCTTCCTCACAACATGGAGAGCCTTCCCTAAATTCCTAACAACAATATATGTGTTTCTATCAGAGCTATTCTTGCTTTAGTCCTTTTATGAAAAACTTAATTTTTGTGTGAAAAACTTAATTTTTGTGTGAAAAACTTAATTTTTGTGTGAAAAACTTAATTTTTGTGATATTTTTGGCAAACATAAAAGCAAGGGTCTTGATTTCAATAGCTTATTGATAGGATTGTTGAGCTATAAGCTCACCGATAAGCTAAGAAGGATGCTTGCCATTTTAATGGCGAGAGGAATTCGTCAACTTCTCACAAGGTACAATAATTTAATAAATTAAATTATAAATGCTACTGAAGCATATTGTCAACATATAGAACCCTTGAAAGTCTGG
>JBFHIK010000410.1:0-2605 GCA_041596555.1 Methanosarcina sp. | reverse complement strand
TAAACGGTATCATAAGTCAGGGACTCAATCCCTATCCCTATAAGTTCGAAAAGAACGGGGATATCTGCGATATCCTGAAAAAGTTCGAGGACTTTGAAAAGAACGAGGGCTTATCTGTCAGGACCGCAGGAAGGCTCTATAATATCAGAAAGCACGGTAAAATGATATTCGCCGACCTTGGAGACCAGACCGGCAGGATTCAGGTGCTTGTAAGGAAAGGAAACCTCCCGGACGAGGAGTTCGAGACTTTTAAGAACCTTGTGGACTCCGGAGATATCATAGGGGTTCAGGGTGAAATTTTCAAGACAAAGAGAGGAGAAGATTCCATCAGTGTGTCCGAATTTGTCCTGCTTTCCAAGTCTCTTTGCGCCCTCCCGGAAAAGTTCCACGGCTTAAAAGATGTTGAAACAAGGTACAGGAAGAGATACCTTGACCTCATTGTCAATGCAGAAAAGAGAGAAATTTTCGTCATGAGGAGCAAACTCATATCCGAGATCAGAAGGTTCCTTGCCGACAGAGAATTTCTGGAGTTTGAAACCCCTATCCTCCAGACCGTGTATGGGGGAGCAAATGCAAGACCTTTCACGACCTTCCACAACTGTCTCGGGCAGAACCTCTTTTTGAGAATTGCCCCTGAACTTTACCTCAAGAGGCTTGTTGTTGGCGGGTACGAAAAAGTCTTTGAGATTTCCAAAAACTTCAGGAACGAAGACATCGACACGACCCACAACCCCGAATTCACAATGATCGAGGTCTACGAGGCTTACCGGGACTATAACGACATGATGGACTTAACTGAAGGTCTGGTCTCGGAACTCGTGTTCAAGCTGACAGGCGGCTACGAAGTCAAAATGGGTGAAAACACAATCAACCTCCGCTCTCCGTGGAGGAGGATTTCCATGGAAGACGCCTTAAAAGAATATGCCGGGCTTGATGTCTTTGCCCACTCTATTGAAGAGCTAAAGAAAATCGCCATTGAGAACAGGATAGAAGACTACGAAAAGGCAAAGAGCCACGGTGAGTTCCTTGCCCTGCTTTTTGAAGGCCTTGTAGAAGACAAGCTGATAAACCCGACTTTCATATACGATTTCCCTGTCGAAAATTCTCCCCTCGCTAAAAACCACAGGGAAAAAGAAGGTTTTGTCGAGCGCTTTGAGCTTTTCCTTAACGGCTGGGAACTGGCAAACGGCTATTCCGAATTAAACGACCCGCTTGAACAGGAAAAGAGGTTCGAAGGCCAGGATAAGAAAAGAAAACTGGGTGACCTTGAAGCCCAGACCATCGATTACGACTTCATAACCGCCCTTGGATACGGTCTGCCGCCAACCGGAGGCATGGGGCTCGGGATCGACCGCCTTACCATGATCCTTGCAGGTCTCGAATCCATCAAGGAAGTAATCCTTTTCCCGCAGATGAAAAGGGAAGACTGATTGATTTCAGAATTTATTTTGTTCTGCAGGTTGAGTTTGTCCTGTTAAGCAGGCAGACCATTCGGGGAGAAAATCCCCTTCTTTTTTATTCTGGAGAAGCCTGAAAGGTATCTTCTGTTAAAGGTATCTTCTGTAAATCCTTTATTGCAGTGCCGCACGCCGCTTGAGCCCGCGCCTGTGCACAATAAATCAAAAAGAATATATTAACTGTGCGGGAGCGGTTCAGCTTTTGCATACAGATATTTATACTGGCGCCTGTAAACACAACAATTAAATTATCCAGTACCAAAAATAAATTTCAGGAAAAATGACCTTCAATAACAATTTTAACTCTTTTCACCCGAAAATCCAGGAAGCTCTCAGGACCCTGGGCTTTACACGCCCCACCGAGCCGCAGGAGAGGGCATTTCCCCACATTCTGGACGGAAAACACACCCTTCTGATCGCTCCAACCGGTTCTGGAAAGACCGAGTCTGCTGTCCTTCCGGTCTTTAATGCTATCCTCAAGAAAAAGCCGGAGAAGCGAAGCGGGATTTCTGCCCTTTACATAACTCCCCTGCGGGCGCTCAACAGGGATATGCTCTCCAGAATTGAGCTTCTCGGGAAATTGCTTGATATCAAAGTCCAGGTCCGGCACGGAGACACCCCGCAGAGCGAAAGACAGCGCCAGTCCAAAAACCCTCCTGATGTGCTGATCACAACCCCTGAGACCCTGCAGGCAATGTTTACCGGCTCCCGCCTGCGGAAGAACCTTGAGACCGTAACCCACGTGGTCGTGGACGAGATCCATGAGCTTGCAGGCTCGAAACGCGGAGCCCAGCTGGCTGTTGGGCTTGAGCGGCTTGTGGAAATCTCAGGGGAGTTCCAGAGAATCGGGCTTTCGGCAACAGTCGGGAACCCCTGGGAGATTGCAAAGTTCCTGGCAGGGGCAAATCGGGATTTTACGGTTATTGAAGTAGCTCTTCTGAAGCTGCTGGAGTTCGATGTAATCAGCCCTCATGTTTCCGGGGGAGGCGCCGCCGGAGAAAAAGAAATCCTGAAAATTGCAAGGACCGTGGGCTGTGAGCCCGAGTTTGCGTCTCACCTTTTCCAGATCCGGAAAATCGTTGAAGAAAGCCAATCTACCCTTATTTTTGTGAACACCAGGCAAAGTGCAGAAGCTCTTGCAGCAGGTT
>JBFHIK010000409.1:0-2611 GCA_041596555.1 Methanosarcina sp. | reverse complement strand
CTGGAAGCCAGTGGAATTTTCGGGGACCTGCAGGTCCGGTTTACTGAAAAGATAATTGACCTCAGGCAGTTTGAAGGAGAAAATACCGTTTTTCCCTGCAGCTCATCAGGACTTGAAGGAAAATGCCTGGACTCGGACGTGCTGACCGAAAACGGACATCTCCTTGTAGGGTGTGAGATCTCAAAGACCCTTTTTGAAATGCGCTTTCCGGAACTTGAGTATTCTTTCGTAAATATCTGTCCTTTTAAATCCGAAATAGTCGTGCCTTCAAAATCCTTTATTACGCGCTGCTGCAGGTCTGAAAAATCGGGGCTTGTCACAATCAACGGCTTTGAAGGGGCTGTTGTCCATTGGGGAGCTTCGGAATATCAGGTTTCGGAGGCTGTCAGGAAACTTGTGAACCGGCTTAGGGAAAATGAAGCCCGGGAGCTCTAAGCTGTATTTTCTGGAAGCTTAAAATCTATATTTCAAAACCCATTAAGTATATTGCAGAAACCTCAAAGTATATTGTATCAACCTTTAACTATATTGCAGCAACCTTTATGTGTTGCCGGACTCCTTATCCAGGGAAATCCTGTCATAAAACGAAAGTGGAGTAACTGTTCAATGTCTTTTCTAACCAATTTACTTTTAGCGCTCGGGCTTGCAATGGATGCTTTTGCAGTTTCTATGTCCAGCGGCACAACGATAAGGCCTTTCAGGTTCAATGATGCCCTGAAGCTGGCTGTTTTTTTTGGGGGCTTTCAGGCTTTCATGCCTGTGCTTGGCTGGTTTGGGGGAAGCGCTGTAAGCGGGTTTGTTTCAGACTATGCCCCCTGGATTGCTTTTGGGCTTCTTGCCTTTATCGGGGGCAAAATGATCTATGAGGCACTTTACGGAAGCCCGGACGGAAAGGTAAGTTCCCTTAACTATTCGTTGCTTTTCCTGCTTGCAGTTGCAACAAGCATAGACGCCCTTGCAGTTGGAATTAGTTTTGCGTTTCTCAGGACACCTATTCTTGAGCCCGTTATCATCATAGGCTGCGTAACCTTTTTCATGTCTTTTTTCGGGGCGGTTCTGGGATACAGAGTCGGCCATTTCTTTGAACATGAAGTCGAAGTTCTTGGCGGCCTGATCCTTATAGGACTTGGCGGGAAAATCCTTGCCGAACACCTGCTCTGGATCTGAAGAACCCTTCTTTGTGGATCTTAAACTCTTTTTTTGGATCTGAAACCTCTGCTTTCAGGATTTTAAAACCCTTCTTTTTGGAGATATATGATCTACTTCAGAATCTTAAACAGTTACGCCAGATTCATATACTTCAAGCCCTAGATGCAGTACCATGAAACTGGCGGTAATCGAAGGTGACGGAATCGGTAGGGAAGTGATCCCTGCGGCTGTTGAAGTTCTTGATGCTTTTGGGCTTGATATTCAGAAAGTGCCCCTTGAACTTGGCTATGCCAGGTGGGAAAGGACCGGAACTGCAATGTCAGGGGAAGACATTGAAACCATAAAAGGATGTGATGCAGTCCTTTTTGGGGCAATAACCACGGTTCCGGACCCTAATTACAAAAGCGTGCTTCTTACCATCAGAAAAGAACTGGACCTTTATGCCAATGTGAGGCCTGTAAAACCTCTTCCCGGCATAAAGGGCGTTACCGGAAAAAACGATTTTGATTTTATCATTGTAAGGGAAAATACCGAAGGGCTGTATTCGGGGATCGAGGAAATAGGATCTGACCTTTCCTGGACAAAGAGAGTAGTCACTCGAAAGGGGTCTGAGAGGATTGCGGAATATGCCTGCAAGCTTGCAAAGCAGAGAAATAACAAACTTACCATTGTCCACAAGTCCAACGTCCTGAAGTCCGACAAGCTCTTCCTTGACGTCTGCCGGCAGGTTGCCAGTTCACACGGGGTGGAGTACAGCGACATGCTGGTTGATTCAATGGCTTACAGCCTTATGATGCGCCCCGAAAAATACGATGTCATTGTTACCACTAACCTCTTTGGGGACATTTTGAGTGATATGTGTGCGGCTCTTGTCGGAAGCCTGGGCCTCGTCCCGAGCGCCAACATAGGGAAAAAGTACGCCTTCTTTGAACCTGTGCATGGGAGTGCGCCTGACATCGCAGGAAAAGGCATTGCAAACCCTCTTGCAGCCATCCTCTGCGTTAAGATGCTGCTGGAATGGATGGGCAACCCCAAAGCTTCGGTCATTGATGAAGCTGTAGCCGACGTTCTTCAGAAGAAGGTCATTACCCCTGACCTGGGAGGGACTTCCACAACTGCGGAAGTGGGGCATGCGGTTGCAGAATATGTGAAAAATACACTGAAATAAGCTGATTGAAATATGCTGGTTGAAATAAACTGGTTGAAATAAACTGTACCTAAGCAAACTGTTGAAATAAACTGCACTGAAATAAGGCTGAAAAAAACCATTTCACTTTCCTTAAGTGGGTATTTTTATACCTTTACATCTATTTTTTTATTATGCAAAGTAACTGGAAGCTTTGCTTAAGAGTAACGGGGGTTTTATTCTGCCAGAGTTTTTCGATGTTTCACAGCTTATTACTGAAGGGATGGTTGTATATCCCGGAAATCCGAAACCTTTGATCGAGAGGTATGCATCCGT
>JBFHIK010000408.1:0-2612 GCA_041596555.1 Methanosarcina sp. | reverse complement strand
TGATTCAGGCATAACTTTTGATTCAGGCATAACTTCTGATTCAGGCATAACTTCTGATTCAGGCATAACTTTTGATTCAGGCATAATTTCATAGGATGCATTTTTGGTCCGGAGCAATAATCCTCTCTGATTCCCGGACCCATGTTTTTAATTTTTTGCTATCTGATTCTCATTATCCTCTGCTTGTTTCTGTTATTCATCTGAGTGCTATTCTCTTTAACTCTCGAGAGATATCAATCCCATCAATCTCTTGTTTTTTCTTTTTCCTGCAGAAATCTGTATAGCCCCTTATTTCCACTGGAATCTACAGGTGAACAGAATGTTCTTTGCCTGGTCTATACAGAAACAGGATTTTATCTGATAATCTTTCAATGGATGGAAAGGTCATTTTGAAAAAAAGTTCCTATTGTTAGGAGCCTTGCGTCTGCCTATTTTGATTGAGGTTTCTAATGGTCAATATGGTTCCTGGCATATCTGCACAGTGTTTCTGGACACATCTCTAATATGGTTCCAGGAAGTCTCTGATATTCAGGGTGTAGTGAAAAATATCAACAATGTCACTTTCTCTTTTTCCTGTAAAATAAATCGAAAATAAAGATTATCAAAAAAAAGAACATTACAATGAGTAACTCTCCAGGTACTTTTTGAGTAGTCATTGTAGTAACTTGGCTCGTAACAATGGCCATGCTATTTTTAAAGATGGGGAATAAATAAATATTTTTGGCTCTTCGATATCTTGTATGGGTTGAAAATAATGTTTCAGTTGAAAAGTGACTCTACTTAAAAGAGAAACATTGATCTTGAATGTGGGTTTTCCACTATTCTTTGTTATGTGTCTGAAGGATAATTTTTCCTGAAAAATAGCTCATCCTTAATTTTTAATAAAATAAATACCGGGAAATTTTCCTGAAAGGTAAATTTCCCGTTCCGGTATATATAATGCCAAAATCTTAACTAAGTTCGTAAATTCTCAGCAGGAAACCCCTGAGTCTTTAGCTCAGGGGTAGTTGACTTCTTTGTTAATCTATTAATTCACTTACGCCCTTTAAGCATCTGGGTTTCAGACCTTGCTGCCCAGTTTTATCACTTCTTCTGCAGTCATACCTTCGTGGACAACTTTTGCAATTCTCCGTACAAGACCTGTGGGATCTTCTGCCTGGAAGACGTTTCTTCCGATTGCAACACCACGACCACCTGCTTCAAGGGAACCTTCGATCATTTCCAGCAGTTCCTTTTCTGACCCCATCTTGGGACCGCCTGCAATAATCACAGGTACGGGGCATCCTTCTACAACCTCTTTGAAAGTTTCAGGGCTTCCGGTGTAGTTTGTTTTGACAATGTCTGCCCCGAGCTCAGCCCCGATTCTGGCTGCATGTTTTACTACATCCACGTCGTATTCGGAACGGACTTTTTTCCCGCGCGGATACATCATCGCAAGGAGAGGAACTCCCCATTCATCACATTTTCCTGCAACATAGCCGAGCCCCTGCAGCATTTCATATTCGTCTTCAGCCCCTATGTTTATATGAACAGATACACAGTCAGCTCCGACTTTTATGGCTTCTTCCACAGTCGTTACAAGAACTTTATGGTTAGGGTCAACAGAAAGAGAGGTCGAAGCTGAGAGGTGGATTATAAGGCCCACATCGTGCCCGTATCCTCTGTGCCCATGTTTGGCAAGCCCCATGTGCCCAAGTACGGCATTAGCTCCGCCTTCGGCAACCTTATTTACAGCGTCCTGAAGGTTTGTAAGCCCTTTAATTGGACCAGCACCGACCCCATGGTCCATGGGAATGATAATGGCATTACCTGTATTTCTGTTGAAAATACGTTCCATCCGTACGGATTTCCCTATCGTACTCATAGCCTGTGATATACCTATCTAATAATATATACTTTATCTATATATTTCCTACAGGTTTCCTACAGGTTTCCTACAGGTGTCTCTCCGGACTTCAAAGCCTTGCTGTTCTTCTCAGAAAGCTCATTTTGTATTTTCGTTCTGGTAGACACCGGAATAGCCTTCTTTTACTTCGCTGTTAAGGGTATAGAAAAGAAGCTGCATAATCCTGGCGTTTTTCTTAAGCCTGAAGCCCGCTGAGTTATAAACTACAAGCATAGATTCGCTGCGTCCCCTGTATCCCGCATCCCATACCGCGGTTTCAAGGGTTGCCCCGCAGCGAATAAGGCTTGATCTTGGTTTTGCAATTGCAGCCAGGTTCATGGGAATATTTACTATCTCATTAAATAGTACTTTATATATTCCCTTTGGAAGGTGAATCCACCCATCGCTCCCGAATTCCAGGGGTTTTGCTTCGGGAACTTTCCTTTCAGAGTTGTCAAAGTCGACAGCTCCTGCACCTTCGATTGTTTTTATCTCCTTCAGGGTAAGCTCAAGCCCGTTTGGCTGAATCTGGGTTTCGATATCAATTGCATTTTCAAGCAAAGGGGGGTTTGCCTGTATAAGATTTTTCAGTTCATTGCTGGATAGAAGCGTCATTGGAAAATGTAATTGTAAAGATTCTTTATTATCGTTTCGGACTCGCTAGTTTCTCTCACTTAATTTTTCTACGAGTTGATATTATCATTCTTATCATTCTTATTATTATTAT
>JBFHIK010000407.1:0-2630 GCA_041596555.1 Methanosarcina sp. | reverse complement strand
CTATAACCTCTGCAGGGTCGCCTGGAGCAAGGTACATCGCAGAAAAAGCTACGAGTGTAACTCCCATAAGTACGATAGAAACCATTGCCAGGCGCTTTGATATGTATTTCCACATGAGTATCTTCCAAACTTTTTACATCTTTCTGAACTTTATGCTTTACTTATTTTCCAGGTAGACCCTCGAAAGGTTCAACCAGGGGTCTTCAGAGCTTATGGTATAGCCTTTTACCGAAGAGTCGGTTGCAACAACTTTTTCCTCATGCACAAGGTAAAAAGCCGGAACTTCTTCTATCACAAAGGCCTGCAGGGAATGGTAGAGTTCTTCCTGTTTCTGTGTATCAACAGTCATATCGGCTTCATTGACGAGCTGGTCATAGGTCTCATTGTGGTAATGAGAATAAGGGCTTTCGGAGTGGTGCACAAAGAAGTGCTTCGGATAGGGTCCCCAGACAAAATAGCCGCTTCTGAGTATCATATCAAAGTCCCCTGTGCTTTCGAGTTTGCTTATGGCTCCTTCGTCAAGTACCTTGATTTCTACATCCATTCCGACTTCCCGAAGGTCTCCCTGTACAACCTGAGCTATAGGGTTATGCCTGGCTGCCCAGACTCCCTTACTTACTATCAGGGTCACATGCAGGGTTTTTCCATCTTTTTCTGCAATCCCGTCTCCGTTAGAATCTTTCCACCCGGCCTCCTCAAGGAGAGCCCTTGCCTTATCGAGGTCCTGCGTATATGTCTTAAGATCAGGGTCTGAGTACATCATTACAGGGGAACAAGGCCTTCCACCTGCCGGCACCCCGATGCCTTCAAGCACTTCGTTTACGAGAGTTTCAGTATCGACTGCATAAGCAACACTCTGGCGTACTCTCCTGTCATTAAAGGGAGATTTGTCGCAGTTGAACTGCAGGAAATCCGAAAAGGTCGAAAGTTTCCTGTGGACCTGGATACCCTCTTCGGCTTCGAGCCTTTGGACATCGTATTCCGGGACCTTGACGACCATGTCCACTTCCCCCGTCTCAAGGGCAATCACCCTTGTAGTCGCCTCCGGGATTACCTTGAAATTAACCTTATCAAGAAGCGGCTTTTCACCCCAGTAGGCTTCATTTTTTGTGAGTACTATTTCCTGGTCCTTTGCCTGAGATTCAAACTTAAACGGCCCGGTTCCTATCGGTTTGATGAAATTCCCGGCTTCATCAAGACAGCTCGGACCCATTACAGGCCAGGCTATGTGAGTCAGGTAGAAAGGCAGAGGCATGGGTTTTGCCAGGACGAATTTTACAGTATGAGCGTCGAGAGCTTCCACGCTCTGCACCGGTTTTAAGACTGCCTGCCTTACATAGGACTGATTGGAATAAGAGAAAACAACCGAATCGGCATCAAAGGGAGTCCCGTCATGGAAAGTCACATTTTCGCGCAGGTGGAATATCCAGGTCTTTCCTTCATCATGGGTTTCCCAGGATTCCGCAAGCCCGGGGATAATGTTCAGGTCTGAATCAAGCCTCACAAGGGTTTCATAGACCTGAGACCAGACAAAACGTGCATCACCCGCTGCAAACATGTCAAGGTACCAGTTGCTGACATCCGTACTTATGCCCACAACAAGCTCCTGGGAATTTTCTCCGGAACCTGCACCTTTTGCGGTCCCGTCCTTTTCTTCACCTATGCAGGCACTTGCTCCGATTACGGCAAACAGCATACAAATGATCAAAATGAACTTGAAACTCCGATTCATAGATAATCCTCAATAACTCCAATTCAGAGTCAATCCTTAATTTTTGATAGGAGATAATTTAACGAACTGGTGTTTGATAGAATTCAGGCCGATGAAATAGCAGTTTAGTTGGAGATTTTTTATGGGAGACAGTTTGATGGAGATGTTTTAACAGCGCAGATTTCTGAAACCTGTCGTCATTTCATTCACATTAAAGGAATTAATGCAGGAAATAAAAAAACCGGAGAATTTCAAGCCTGTAAAAAGACCCCCGATGTATTTACCTCTACAATTATTATTTTACTAAAATATTGTAATATTTAATAAGATAAAAGATTTTTCTTATAGCAATACAAGTAAACGCTGTTAACTGATGATGTTACGCTCAGGAAATCATGCATTCGAAGATAATTGAACCGATAGTAAAACAAAAAAACCTGAAAATAAAGTGAAAAATAACCTGAAAATAAAGTGAAAAATAAAGTGAAAAATAAAGTGAAAAATAACCTGAAAATAAAGTGAAAAATAAAGTGAAAAATAAAGTGAAAAATAACCTGAAAAACAAGAATAAACCGAAAATAAAGTCTGGACTCTACCCCCAGACATTCCTTTGCAGATTGCCCTCCACTTGATTTTCTCCTTGTGCCGGGCGGCGAAGGCACACAGAGATAAGTTGATAATCCATTCCTGATCAAATTCGTTTCCGGGCAAACCAAACGTTGCAAAACAGTAATGTCGGTCTGTACCGGCACATTCATCCTTCACCGCACCGGTCTGCTCTCAAACAAACGGGCTACTACCCGTTGGGCTTCACTTCAGAAGTTGCGAGAATCAGGTGATGTTGAAGTGGTGGAGGACCGAATTATAAGGGATGGAAATATCTGGACCTCTGCAGGCATTTCTGTCGGTATCGATCTGG
>JBFHIK010000406.1:0-2639 GCA_041596555.1 Methanosarcina sp. | reverse complement strand
AATGAAACAAAAAGACCAGGACTAAGAAATGAGGAGAAATAAACTAAAGAACAAAGGTTAAAAAAAAGTGAATAAAAGAGTTACAATATAAATAGAGTTTAAAAATTAAAAATTAAAAATTAATTAAAAAAAAGTTATAGCTGCACGTAATGTGCAACTTCACCCAGGTCTTCCTCTATTCTGAGGAGCTGGTTATATTTTGCAGTTCTTTCGCCACGTGCCGGAGCTCCGGTCTTGATCATTTCTGCTCCTATGGCAACTGCGAGATCTGAGATGGTGGTGTCTTCGGTTTCGGCAGAGCGGTGGCTTACGATTACAGTGTAGCCGTTTCTGGAAGCCATGCTGGCGGCATCAAAGGCTTCGGAGATTGAGCCGATCTGGTTGACTTTGAGGAGAAGAGCATTTGCTGCTCCCATATCCACGCCTTTTGAGAGCCTTTCGATGTTTGTGACAAAGAGGTCGTCACCTACAATGATCGTGTCCCAGAGTTCATTGGTAAGGGCTTCAAAGTCCTCGAAGGCTTCCTCCTGGAAGGGGTCCTCGATAGAAAGGATGGGGTAAGAGTTTACAAGCTCTACGTAATAGTCAATCAGTTCCGGAGCAGCCAGTTTCTTTCCATCAATTGCATATAATTCATCTTCATAAAACTCGGTTGCTGCCGCATCAAGCCCTATTGTAACCTCGGACTCGGTATAGCCTGCTTCTTCAATTGCGTGTACGAGGGCGTCAAGAGCTTCTGTAGACTCGCTCATTTTGGGAGCGTACCCGCCTTCGTAGCCCACGTTAGTAGAAGAGCGTCCGTATTTTTTCTCCAGAAACTTCCCGAGGATCTGGTAGATCTCTGTCCCGATTTGCAGGGCCTCATAGAAGGTTTCTGCGCCTTTGGGCTGAATCATGAACTCCTGGATTGCAAGCTCGTTTCCTGCATGCTTGCCTCCATTCAGGACATTCATTGTGGGTACCGGAAGGGTAAAAGCATTAGAACCGCCGAAGTAGCGGTAAAGGGGCATGTTAAGGGAGTCAGCTGCAGCCTTTGCAACCGCCATGGATACGCCAAGAATTGAGTTGGCTCCGAGGTTTGCTTTGTTTTCGGTTTCGTCAAGCTCGATCATCAGCTCGTCGATTTCCCGCTGGTTTCGCACATCAAGTCCAAGCAATTCCTTCTGGATAATGGTATTTACATTCTTGACTGCCGTCAGGACGCCCTTTCCACCGTACCTGTTGGGGTCTGCATCGCGCAGTTCAAGGGCTTCGTTCGTACCCGTGGAAGCTCCTGAAGGGACACTTGCTCTGCCAAATCCCTTCGGTGTAAACACATCAACTTCAATAGTGGGATTTCCCCTTGAGTCCAGGATCTCCCGAGCATGTATCTTTTGGATCTTATATTCTCCAGAATCCTGCTGTAAACCGATATACGACATCATTTCACCCTTTCTAAATCTCTGATTTATCTATAGATATATTCTGTTATTTGAACTTGACTTTTACTTAACCTAACCGTTACATGTCCGAATGATATTTAATTGTTTATCCGGCCTGAATTAATCAATTTTCCTGAATGATATCTGTGTTTCTTATAAAGGAGACTCCTTTATTTCACGCTTCCGACATCCTGTATATCTCAGGACAGCAGTATTTAAGAGGTCCCGATAGAGAGTCCCTTTTTAAAGGATTTACTCTTTCCTCTTTTATTTACTCTTTCCTCTTTTAGAGTGAATCTTCCCCTTTTAAAGAATTAAAGATGCCCATGCGCTCAAAACTGGTTATTCCATTTATCGGAAATGCTATTTTCCAACCTTCAGGAACTTCCATATTCTATATGGCAAAAACTATCTCTTTGTTTCTGGAAAGCCTATTTTCTACTTAAAGGATGTTTAATTCCTGCAAACACTTGCTTTAAAGGTTTTGGTTAAAACTACAAAGCCTATTTTTTTCAATAGATTCATTCCCCCAGTCTTTTATAGAAAAATTCCAAAAAAAAGCCTTACTAGGGTTAGATGCCTTTTTTACTCTCGGATAATATCCTGTATATTTATAAAGACAATTTTATCTACATAAAATATATAAACCTGAAAGTATTATTTATTCCCGATGACCGACGATTCTCCAGTTAATTTAACCGAAAAAGAGTATTCAATTATTGATAAACTCCAGAGCCTGGGACTCCCGAGGACAGAGGCCACCGCAATCGTGTGTTTAAAAGACTGCAGAGAACTCAGATCCCTTCATATAGAACTAGTCTCCGGGCTCAGGCAGCCGGAAGTGAGTGTAGCTATGCGTCCTCTAAGGAATAGGGGCTGGGTGGATGAAAGATCCGAAAAGAAGAATAAGGGAAAAGGCAGACCTGTGAAGTACTACCAATTAACAGTACCGTTCCCGCAGATAATACAAATTCTTGAAGAGGAGTTTTTAAAAGACAACAACGAAAAAATGATCGCACTCAAAAGGCTGAGAGAACTGGAAATTATAATGCAAAATTAAGTTTACTGGAAATTAAGTTTACTGGAAATTATTATGCAAAATTAAGTTTACTGGAAATTAAGTTTACTGGAAATTAAGTTCACTGCGATTTAAGTTTTCAAAAAATAAATGTAAGGAAATCTGCCAGATCTGATTTTCCATAAATCGTTTCCAGCTTT
>JBFHIK010000405.1:0-2658 GCA_041596555.1 Methanosarcina sp. | reverse complement strand
TCCCTACCTCTCAGGACTGTTTAACCGGCATCCTTAGAGCCTTAAACTGAGGCGACATTCAAGGGTAACTATTTCTTTCCTATCGTTTACCGATTTTCCGTTGCTCCGAATCGGTGATCTGGTCAACCAGGGCTTGTTAAACAAGCCCCTGAGTCTTTAGCTCAGGGGTAGTTGACATGTATCGAATAAATTAACCTGTAATTATTTTAAACGTACATAAATCATTTGTCAATTCTCAGCCTTGCCGATAGATGTATTTTATCCGGAGAAACTTTGCCCTCCATAGAATGGCTTTATAAAAATACGATCCCGTAGAAGGATACTTCGGGTTTCAAAGTTAACTTTCGGGGAACAGGAACGCAGAACTTTCCCGAAAAAATTGATAAATTTAAAATTGTCTCTCACACGGAAATTCCTGAAATAACCTCAAGCCGTTTGTTCCAGTGGTCTAATCCCCTTTTTGCCGCATACCAGTCGAAGAAATCACTTTCATCTCCCATGTTGCCGGCTTCAAACTTCGCCCTGAGTTCACTTGAGCTGTACCCGAACTTTGTTTCGAAATCCTCACAGATTATGGAATACCGCTTGACCTTGTATTTTGCAACATGCTTTTCATGTTCCAGAGCCGAACGGATAGCCTCACATACTTCCAGAGGGGAGAAATCAGTTTCTATATTAAGTGTGACACTCATATCTATCCCTATTAAGAATAGTCACCTATTTCATATAAAGTAATTATGAAAAAAAACAATTGGACAGGTTTATTACCTTAAAAAATCTCTTTTTTAGACCTTCCATTTTATGATCTAATTCTCATAACTGCTTTATTCATTTCCTATTTTTAAACATCCTTTACCTGAATTGCTTCTTTTAACATGTGTGAAAAAAGGTCGGTACCCCACTTAAGGGCTTCAGGCTCGAAACTGAGCAGGCTTTCGTGTTCAAAGAATTTTTCCCTGGGGAAAAGGGTGACCAGAAAAAACCTATTTGTTACTGTCAAGTCTGCAATTTTAGGGTCGTGCGGGAAAATAAACACCCTGACGTTTTCAAAATTCAGGAAAGTGCACAGTTCTTCTCTGTAATCTTTTTTGAACCTCTGAAGCACTGGCTCCGTAAGTATCAACGAAATATTCACCCCTTTTTTTGCAAGTTCCGGGTAAAGTGTGGTAAAAGAAGGGTGGAAATAGGAAGCAAATCCGAGAACATGCGTGGAAATATGAAGTTCTTCTACAAATTCAGGATTAAGTTCGAACATATGGCTCATCTCTGGACGAATGAGTTTGCAGTTCTTCAATTCAAAAAGTCTTTTTCGTAAAAAAGGAGGAATTCCTTCAAGGTTTCTTTTCGTCCAGTAATCGAAGTTTTCTTCCAGGACTTCCAGAGTATCCAGAAAAGGCGGCATTTTGTCTGCTATTATACTCCCCATTAGAGAAAGTTCATATTTATGCCCCTTCTGTACAACTAGATTACCTTCTTTCAATTTTTTGATTTGAGGGAGAATTGAAACAGGAGTTACTGAAAGGTGTTTCTGAATCTCAGCCATACTCCCGGGCTTATCTTTAAGAAAAACAAGGAGTTTCTTCCTTTTATCAGATAGAAAAACCAGTTCTATTAATTTGACTTGCTCCCTCATCACAACACCATAAAAAAACAACTGATGATAAAAATACGGCAGAACAGCTATATAAACATTGTCATAAAATTTATACACTTGGAGAGTGTGCCAAAAAACCGAATGGAAAAATGGGGAAAAATAAAAGGCTGCTTGAAAAGGTACGGTTCTCACAGCTAGTGTTATTCTGCCAGTTAGAACCTGATAGCATCAAGGACAGCCAGTTTTTGCTTCCAGTGGTCAAGCCCTTTTTTTGCGGCATACCAGTCAAAATATTTATCGTCATCTATATATTCGCCGGCTTCGAATTTTTGTATGAACTCCGTGGAGATCAGGTCGTACTGGTCTTCATATTCATCGCAGATCATGGAATAGCGGTATACCTTATATTTTGCAAGATGTTTCTCATGTTCCAGAGCCGAGCGAATAACCTCGCTTACTTCCTGCAGCGAGTAATCGGTATCAATCTGCAATGTGTGGTTCATGTTTCTCCCATATAAGAATTATTAATGGTAATAAAATATTGCTGGTATTAAAAATTGATCCCATATCTCTTTTTCTATTCATTAATTAGCTGTATCATCTGGAATCCAGAAATACAGGCAGCGTAAGGCTAAGATTCAAAAATATAAGTATTTTATTGCGATCACATAACTTGAAAATTTATCATACAGACTTTCTTCCGTTGTCTCAGGTTCGTAATCTTCAGAATACTCTTTTTAGATTGGTGTCGGATTCAGGTCCACCTGCAAATAGACAACAAAAAAGCCAGAATTATTTGATTAATTGATTGATTGATTGATTATTTGATTGAATTCTCACATCGTGACTGTGTGCGCGGGGTTCGGTCTGACCGTTTCCGAGGCCAAGACTGAGATCATATGTTTGCGTACAAGAGAGATGTCGGATGCCACCGCCACATTCAGCGTCGAGGCTGCCGACCAGACATACAAACAAACGTGCGATTTCGTATAATACCTAGGGGGCAAAGTACACCACAACGCCAACCTGTCCATCGAGATCGACCGGTGCATACGCAACGCTTA
>JBFHIK010000404.1:0-2664 GCA_041596555.1 Methanosarcina sp. | reverse complement strand
CATGAAAATCTTCGTGGATAAGTGCCATCACACAAAAGAAGAGGTTTACCTTTTCCCTGAAATGGAAAAGGCTGGAATTCCAGCAGGAGAGTTAATCGACTCTCTTATAATGGAACATAAACAGGGAAGGGAGCATGTCAGCAGAATAGAAGAAGCAGTTTCAAGAAAAGTATGGGATAGAGAAGGATTGACAATTCTTGAGGACGCAAGGGCATATATTCAGCTTTTAACCCTGCATACCGAGAAAGAGGAAAAAGACCTTTTCCCGATGGCTGACGCCTACCTTGCCCCGGAAGTGCAAAAGGAGTTACTTGACTCTTTTGAGGTTGTAGAAAATGAAGAGGTAGGCACAGGCAAACATGAAGAGTTCCACAGACTGCTTCACCGTCTGAAAGAAATATACTTAATGCCCGAAAAAGAGAAGGAGTCTTAAAAATGAGTGACCTTTAACGAGATGTATCTCATTCCTCTAATCCCTTTTCGAGGTCAAGCTCTTCTCCGCTGTTCCACAGGAGTTCAAACTCCTCCCCGAGATTTTTTGCAAGCCCTGCATCCCATATTTTCACAACCGAAAGGATACGGTCCTGATCCTTTGGGTGGGGTTGGAACAGGACTACAACACTTTCATCGACAACTCCAAAATAAGAATTAAAGTTCTGGACAAGCCTGATCTTCATTCCATTTTTCAGTTTACTGAAAGCTTCCTCTTCCTGCCTTGAAAGCGCGGAAAAAAGATACATAAATCGAGGGGAAATGAGCAGCCTGATTTTAACTCCCCGGTCAATGGCTTTTAAAATTTCAGGTATCAGGCAGACTACGACGGGCATCCCGATCGTAGGGGGAATTACATAGACTGACTTTTTTACTTCTCCATAGATGGAAAAACCAAATTTTTTGATTTCGGATTCGGTTATTGCAGTAGTCCAGAAAACCTCATCTTTTCGCTTCTGCGCAGGCACGGCTTTCAAAGCATTTTTTGCCTCTTTGACAGAACTTTTTAAAATATCAACTTCCCTCTCAATCTCGAATTTCCGGATCTCAAAAAAAGAGTCCAGAGCCGCATCAGAATCAATTGCCCTGAACTTTTTAGGTCTTGATGCCTGGACTTCTACAAAACCTTTTTTTGAAAGAGACTCAAGGACGGTGTATACCTTCCCATAGGGCACATCTGAGTCCCTGCAAACAGCACTTGCTTCTGAAACTCCGAGCTTCAGGAGGGAGAGATAAGCGGCTGCTTCATAAGCATTCAGCCCGATGTCCTGAAGAAGCCTTTTCTTTTGCATAGATCTTATTTCCTGGTTTTTCCTGTTTTTCCTGTTTTTCCTGTTTTTCCTGTTTTTCCTGGTTGCGCCGCCCGAATTGCGACTCGGGAGTACGCGGTCCCTTTCGCTGCCCGAATTGCGCCTCGGGAGTACGCGGTCCTTTTCGCTACGCTCAAGAGGACTATTTTTTGAGGAAGAAAACTTAATAGATCAACCGTGGATCAGCTTGGGAAGGCAGCGAGTGCACATCCAAAGGCTTTCCATCCCGAATTGCGACTCGGGAGTACGCGGTCCTTTTCGCTGCGCTCAAGAGGACTATTTTATGGTAAGGAAACTTAGAGGACTATTTTATGGTAAGGAAACTTAGAGGACTATTTTATGGTAAGGAAACTTAATAGATCAACCGTGGATCAGCTTGGGAAGGCAGCGAGTACACACCCAAAGGCTTTCCATGTTGTGCCTGAGAGGCATGAGGTAGTGGGTGTCTTCTCCGGCTCCGCATTCGAAGCAGCGGATTGAGATGTCTTCCTTTTTCGGCTGGGCTTCGGCTTTTTCCCTGTTAAATTCAACTGTGTATCTTTCTTCAATAGATAGGGCGCCTTCGGGACAGACTCCGATACAGAAGCCCATACCATCGCAAAGTTCTTCGGATACTACTTTTGCTTTCCCGTTAATGATTTGAATAGCGCCTTCAGCGCAGGGTGCAACACATTTCCCGCAGCCTGTGCATTTTTCCTCGTCAATTTTTATAATTGTTCGTTTTACCATGAAGATTAACCCCCGTCAGATCATTTATTTATGGAGAAATATTATTTGATATATCGAAAAAATTTAACATTAAATAAAATCAAATATCAGTTGACATGAACTGCCACTTGAAATCCGGCAAATACCCTTCCCTGTACAACATTCCTTTATAATCATTTATTATCTTACTCATTTTACAGGTATACTTTATGAAGTCCGTACCTGTTTCCCCTTTGAATAGCATTTTCTCCGCTTTCTCCAGAAGATCCGGATAGATAAACACCAGTTCTTCTTTAGTGTGTAAAAACAGAGCAGAAAAATCCCTGTGAATACCCATACTTTTTTTCAAGAGCTCCGTATTTAAGGTGTCTTCAGAGATATAGTCCTTGAATTTTAGATAAGCATGAAAGTTCGCTATGTTCTGATTCAAAGAGTTCAAAATAGAATACAACATATTATCGGTTTGAGGAAGAGGAAGGTCCTGAAGCTCAGGATGTGCGCCCTCATATGTTTCATTTTCGCCTATATTTTTGTCCCAAGTTGTATCATCGTCCATTTTATCACCCTTGTATATTCACGAACAAATAAGGCAGGATGCTTTTGACTTTAGTCATGAGAGGAATGCCGTCAATTTTCTGGCATTCCTTTCCACGTT
>JBFHIK010000403.1:0-2667 GCA_041596555.1 Methanosarcina sp. | reverse complement strand
CTTGATGCAAACTTGAAAGGACTCGCCGTAGAAAGTATTACCATCTTGCTTTCAGGCTTCTGCTCAAGGGCTACATGGTAGGCTACCGCAGTATGAGTATCCATAAGATAACCGTATTCCTCAAATACCGTTTTTATAGCTGCATATGACTGTTCCTTATCGGCACAACCGCTTGTAAAAATATCCAGTTCTTTACGGTAAAGGCTTTGCTCCTCCCCGTCATCTCCGAATATGCTGTATTCCCCATCTTCATTCAAGGCTTTCATCCATTTTGCCACTTTTTGTGTACTTCCTGACATGTGATAAAGAAAACGCTCGAGATTGCTCGATATTACTATGTCCATAGACGGTGAAGTCGTACACTTAAGCTCTCTTTTTTTATCATATTTTCCGCTTTCAAAGAAGTCCACAAGCACATTATTTTCATTTGAAGCACATACCAGTTTATCCACAGGCAGACCCATTTTTTGGGCATAATATCCTGCAAGTATATCCCCAAAATTTCCAGTTGGCACACAAAAGCTCAGCTTTTCCCCTTCAGATATCTCTCCCTTCAACAGGAGTTCTCTATAAGCCTGAAAATAGTAGGCTATCTGTGGTACGAGACGGCCAATATTTATTGAATTAGCAGATGAAAAGCTTATACCCTCAGCCTGAAGCGTCTCAGAAAGCTCTTTATCTGCAAAAATTTCCTTAACGGCACTCTGTGCATGGTCGAAATTTCCATTAATGCCTATTACCTTTACATTGTCACCTTCCTGAGTTATCATCTGTCTTTTTTGTATATCACTCACACCATCTTTAGGATATAACACTATGATACTTATATCTTTTATTTCACTTCCTTTTACATTTGCAAATCCTTCGAGAGCTGCTTTTCCAGTGTCTCCCGATGTAGCCGCAAGTATAACGGTCTTCTGTTTATCATTTTCCAGCTCCTTAGACCTTTTCATAAGATAAGGCAGCACTACGAGTGCAAAATCCTTAAAGGCGCTCGTCGGACCGTGGTAGAGTTCTAATATATATTTATCGCCAATTTTGTTCAGTTTTGTCGGTGGATTTTCATAAAATATCCCATAAGCTTTTTCAACATCCTCATTAAGCTCCAACTCTGGGAAAAAACTGTTCAGAACCTCAAGACAAAGTTCACAGTAACTCCCATCTTTTTTAAGTATATAATCTATATTTTTGAAACTTTCTGGAACATACAGCCCGCCATCAGTTGCAATACCTCTAATTATTGCCTGTGGTCCCGTTACTTCTTCTTGATTATTTCTTGTGCTGAAGAACTTTGTCATTGTGTCTCTCCTTTTCTGTCCGTTTGTGCAGGACATATGTTTTCTTTAGGTTTATCAACTATTCTAACACACTGCTTTTTCTTTTTCAACCCCATGGTATAAAAAAAAAGCATGAAATCGTTATCAATTTAATGATTACAGATATTCACGCTTAAACAGTACCGAAGTTTAAGTACAATTACTTAATTTTTATTCCATATTCTTTAGTTTTATTGTATAGCTGTCTACTTGAAATTTCGAGTATCTCAGCTGCGAGTTCCATATTGTGACCCTTCTCATTCAGCACATCTGCAATATGTTTTTTCTCTGCAGCACTTCGAACTTCTTTCAGACTCCTTTTTGAGCAGTCTTCCAAACCTTCTCTATTAGAAAAAATATTGTATTTTTCGGCATCTTCCAGAGTAAGAGTATCGCCTTCTGCCATGACTATGAGTCTTTCTATAATATTCTTCAGTTCTCTTATGTTCCCTGGATAATTATAAGCTTTTAATACTTTCATCAATCCTTCATCAATAGTCGTGATTCTTTTTTTCAGTTCCAGCTGACTTTTTTCTACAAAAAAATCAATAAGCATGGGCAGGTCTTCTTTTCTTTCTCTCAGTGGAGGAATTTCTATTGTCACCGTGCTTATCCGATAGTAAAGGTCTTCTCTGAATTTTTTTTCTGATATTGCCTGATTCAAGTCTCTGTTTGTTGCACATATCAGCCTGAAATCTACTTTAATCGTGCTGTTGTTTCCGATTCTCTGAATTTCTTTATTTTCAATGCTCCTCAGGATTTTTGCCTGAGATGAAAGTGATATATCTCCTATTTCGTCCAAAAACAGAATTCCGCCTTCTGCAGCTTCAAACCTTCCTTTTCTCATGTTTTCAGATCCTGTAAACGAACCTTTTTCATGACCATAAAGTTCTGATTCAAGAAGGGTTTCCGGAAGTGCATGACAGTTAACCGATACTAAAATCTTTTCTTTGCGCTCACTCTTCTTATGTATGTATTTTGTTATTATTTCCTTTCCTACTCCTGATTCTCCAAGTATAAGAACATTTGCATCTGTAGATGCAACCTTTTCTGCAAGTTCGAGTACGTTTGCAAACTTTTTACTCTTAGTATTCAGCATAGCATTGAAATTTAACATCTGGTCTTTCAGAATTTTATTTTCCATGCTGAGTCTATTAATTTCAATTATTTTTTCTATTTCAAAAATCAGTTCCTGAGGGCTGTTGCTTTTTATAAAATATGAAAAAGCCCCTTCTTTAATAGCCTTAACTGCATTTTCGATACTCCCATAGGCTGTTATTATTATGCATTTTGCATCCATATTGTTATCTCTTATATACTTTATCAGCTCCATTCCATCCATGCCATCCAT
>JBFHIK010000402.1:0-2713 GCA_041596555.1 Methanosarcina sp. | reverse complement strand
GGGCTCCCGAGGCGCAATTCGGGCGTGACAAAAACGACACGGTACAGCGAATAAGGTTGTACGGTTCAGAACGATCTAATTTCGTCCTCTTGAGCGCAGCGAAAAGGACCGCGGACTCCCGAGGCGCAATTCGGGCAGCGAAAAGGACCTCGTGCTGTTGCACTTGCAGTGCAACTCCCAGAAAATCTTCGATTTTCTGTGATCCCGAAGCGAAACTCGGGCGAGGCGAAACTCGGGAAAAAGAGATGTACCGGGCTGTTATATTTTGCCCGGATACTGATAATTTCAGGCGATCAATAGCCTTCTTATTCTTCCTGCTTTGCCTCAATGTAAATTGCAGGCCTGAAAGGTTCTGCAAACCTGGACTTCTTCTGCGGGTCATACTCCGGAGAATCGGCGCTGTAGATTTCGATCGGGCAGCCGAGTTCTTTTACCAGGAAGGAGGCTGATTCCTTCAGAAGAGCCTCTTCATCAAGGCCGAGGTAGGCAAAGGTTTCGTAGCGTTCTGCACCCCCGCTCTTGAACTCGGGAATTATTTTCTGCACGAACTTCGGGATCTCCTTCCCAAAACGCTTCATGTCGGGGTTTGCCATCAGGGTCTTGATAAGAGTACCTACTTCCAGAGGAGCTTCAATCTGCAGTTCACAGGCGCACTTTATAGCTGCGGCTTTCCAGGCGGGAGAGGTGTAGAGGTAGACCTTTTGAGGGGTCATCTTTGTTACCCTGATGATCTCTTCAATATCTTCCAGGGTACTCTTTAAAGCCTCTTCTGCAAGTTCGGCTCCTTCGTCTATAAGGTCTTCATTGTAGAGCGGGTACTGGGCAAGTGAAATCGAGTCTTCGTGCCCCATGGCTGCCCAGATCTCTTCACAGAGGTGCGGAGTAAAAGGAGACATAAGCCTGACCCAGTTGTCCAGCACGTAGTAAAGCATATTTTCCCCACCTCTTCTCTGGTACCACCTGATATCGTTTAAGAGCAGGAAGAAGGAATTCTGGATGGCTTCCCTTGTCTGGATGGAATCAAGGGCAGTGTTTGTTCCCCTTATGTAGTTCTGCATCCTTGAGAGCATCCAGCGGTCGATCTGCTTTAACCCGGCGCTCAGAGGAGCCCTCTTTCCGTTCTCGATTACATCCTTTGCAAAAGAATAGAACCGGTCCACCTGCCGTCTGGCAGACTCTATTCCTGTATTTTGCCAGTCGGCGTCCTGGGTCTGTTCGGCTGATGAGAGGATATACATCCTTGTTATGTCTGCCCCGTAAGCGCTGACCGCACTTTCCAGGGTAAGTATGGGACCTTTGGACTTGCTCATCTTCTGCCCTTCAAGGGAGACAAAACCATTTACTGCAAGGGCTCTTGGCCATTTATCTTCCTCAAAAAGAGCTACGTGATGGAAGAGGAAGAAGAGCAGGTGGTTAGGGACAAGGTCCTTTCCGGAAGAACGCAGGTCCACAGGATACCAGTAGTTGAAATCCCTGTGTATTTCTTCAATGAGTTCGGGGGCAAGGCCTGTTTCTGCTGAAACCGCTGAAACTTCACCTTTTCCGAGCAGGACATAATCGAAGAAGGAAAGGGTAAGCTGCTCAAGAGCAAGGTCGCCTCTCTCGATGAACCTGGCAATTATATAATAGCTCATGTAGATTGTCGAATCCCCGAGGGATTCAATCAGCCATTCCTTATCAAAGGGAAAGCGGGTCCCAAGGCCTTTCCTGCGGGCACATGCCTTATCCTTGAGCCAGTCAACCTTGTTTTCAAACTCTACCCTGTACTCTTCGGGAATAATCCGCATCTGGCTAAGGCATTTGTAAACCTTTGCTTTCCATTCGGGATCTGAATAGTTAAGGAACCACTGTCCTTTGACCATGTTCACAACACAGGGAGTACCGCAGCGGCAGACCACGGGTTCGCTGAACTCATAAAATATCTCTCCTGAGTTTGAGCTGATGAAGTCTCCGGTAAGAATGTTCTTTATTTTGGAGACCGCATATCCCTCGTATTTGCCTGTGAGCTCCTTAAGGACTCCCCCGTGGAACTCTCTACGATACACGATTTTTGTGGCTTCCTCGGCTTTCGGGTCTTTCTGGCTTGTTATTCCCATGCTTTCTACGATTTCTTTTGCCGGGAATTCCCCGAATTCGGGCACCTTAATAAGGGAAATCAGTTTGATATTTTTCAGGTCTTCAGTAATCCCGTATTCGCTCAGGTCTGCATCATAGAGGTCACGCAGGGCAAGGTAGTCAAAAGGTGCATGTGCAGGCACGCTCATTACTATTCCGCTTCCGTTTTCGGGCCTTACGAAGGATGCAGGAAGAGAGATTACTTCATCTCCGGTTACCGGGTTGGTGAGCTTTATTCCTATGATGGATTTTGCAGGCACGTCCTCAATGTATTCCACGGTCCTGTCCGTAAAGGTGAGTTTTCGGAAAGCATCCCTGCTGACCACCCAGAACTCTTCGTTTCCATCTTTTTCGACTCTGGCTTTTACGTAATCAACTTCCGGATTGACCCAGAGGTTGGTCACTCCATAGGTGGTTTCCGGCCTGAGGGTAGCACAGGGGAGGACCAGGTCTTTGTACCGGAATTTTATCAGGGTGTATTCCACAATTGTGGCTTCTTCCCCATGCAGGATATCATGGTCTTCTACAGGGTTGTTGTCATTTGGGCACCATTTCACGGGGTGGGCGCCTTTCCCTATCAGATCCTTTTCTCCAAGCC
>JBFHIK010000401.1:0-2737 GCA_041596555.1 Methanosarcina sp. | reverse complement strand
TTGTATCTGGTAACTTATTTTCGTATCTCTTCTCGTCAATGTTGGAAATGCTGGTTAAACATTATAGTACAACGTCCATATCTCAATAGGACTTTTAATACTATACAACAGAGCTAAGGACTGAAGTATACAACAGAGCTAAGGACTGAAGTTGTATCCACAGGTGTCATAATAAATCCAATGTCGTCAGTTAAGGCTTAGACTGGTCCACAAGAGCCTATTACAAGCTCATCGCTTTAGCGTGAGAAATTGATAATTGCCACTCAGGCGGGAGCTTGTAAAAATAGAACTTCCAGATTGCTCAGGCACATCAATATTAATGTGCCAGGCTCTGGATTATTTTCTGACTTTTTTTAAACTTCCTTCCCGGAAAATCCGGTGCTTGATCAAAATCAGATCTTTTCAAGGTCTTTCATACCGATTAGCTTTATATTGTTCTCTTCCAGCTTTTTTACCGCCTTTTCGAGCTCGTTTACCCGGACTATAAGAAGGGCTTTCTGTTCCCGGGTGACAAAAGCATAGGCGTAATCAAGGTTGATATTAGCTTCTCCGAAAACTTCCGCAATTCGGGACATACTGCCAGGGACGTCTTCCATTTCGATTCCCAGAACGCTGGTCTCTGACACTGTGAACCCGGCATCATGGAGTATACTGTGGGCATAGTCTGATCTGTCCACAACCATGCGAATGATCCCGAAGTCTCCGGATTCGGCAATGGTAAATGCCCTGATATTTATACCGGCGCTTTTCAATTTATTTGCCACGCTTGCAAGTCTGCCAGGTTTGTTTTCCGCAAAAAGGGAAATTTGTTTTATAATTTTGTCTTCCATTCCAGCACCCATATCCTTTTATCACGTATTCTTTTACAGATTTTAATTTTTTTTTCTATTAAATTAATTAATGATACTTTGATTAACTTCTTAACTTCAGATCTTTCGCTTATCGATGACTTTCTTTGATTTTCCTTCCGAACGCGGCAGATAGCCGTGTTCCACAAGCTCTACCTCTACTGCAAGGTTCAGTACGCTCTTTAAAGCGCCTGCAATTTTCTTTTTGAGGGCCATCATGTCCGACATCCGGTCGCTGAAGGCAGATTCATTCATTTCAATCTGGACCTTCATTGAGTCGAGGGGTCCTATCCTGTCCACGATGATCATGAAATGGTTCCCGACTTCAGGGATATTCATCAAAACAGACTCGACCTGTCCTGGGAAGACATTAATTCCGCGCACGATAATCATATCATCCGAGCGCCCGCTGATGCGTGTGATCCTTGGATGTGTCCTGCCGCATTTGCAGGGCTCCGAAAGTTTTCTGGTAAGGTCCTTGATCTTGTAGCGGATAAGGGGATTTGCTTCTTTTGCAAGGGTGGTGATTACGAGTTCCCCTGTCTCTCCATCAGGCACAGGCTCCCCTGTTTCGGGGTTTAAAATCTCTACCAGGAACAGGTCTGCCCAGATATGGATGCCACATTGTTCATTGCATTCTGTGAAGAGGGGGCCGCTGAGTTCCGAAGTCCCATAGATATCGTAGGCTTTAATCCCGGACTCCTGTTCTATTCGTTTCTTGAGTTCCTCGGACCAGGGCTCAGCCCCGAAAAATCCCTTCCTTAATTTTGTGTCATCCCTGATATTGATGCCTTCTTTCCTCGCGACTTCAATCATGTATAAAAAGTAAGAGGGAGTGCAGGCTATAGCTGTCGTGCCAAGGTCTTTCATGAGTTCAAGCTGGCGTTCGGTGTTTCCCGAACTTGTGGGGAGGACGGTTGCTCCTACTTTTTCACTTCCATAGTGAGCGCCGAGCCCGCCTGTAAAAAGTCCGTACCCGTAGCTTACCTGGAGGATATCCTCTTTTCCCACCCCGACGGATGTGAAAGCCCTGGCCAGGGATTCTGCCCAATCATCAATGTCCTTGTGGGTGTACCCGACTACCGTCGGTTTTCCCGTGGTGCCCGAAGAAGCGTGGAAGCGGGCTAGCTTTGAGTTAGGGACGCAAAACATTCCGGTAGGGTATGTATCTCTGAGATCCTGCTTAAAAGTAAAAGGTAACTTTCTGACATCTTCAAGAGTCCGGATGTCTTCCGGGCGAACGCCGTGTTCGTCAAATCTTTTTCTGTAAAAAGGAGAGTTCTCATACACGTAATATACAAGAGTTTTCAGTTTTTCTTCCTGCAATTTTTTCAAGTCATCTACAGGCATTGTCTCGATTTCAGGATCCCAGTATTCTGGCATTTTTTCACGCTCTGTGTTCTTTATATTGAGACCTTTTATTTTCAGGTCGTATCTCTTTATACCTTCTCGTGCGTATATTTTTCATTTCATAAACCATCAAGCAGGAAACCTCTGAGTCTTTAGCTCAGGGGTAGTTGACGTCCCTTTACGGCCATGCTTTCCGATGATCTGTCCTGTTTTATACCGGCCTCTCGTCCCGGAAAATTGAGGCACTTCCGGGCGGATATGAACTTCCGGTAGATGTAGCAATGTGAAGATTAAGTTGGATTCTCATATTAATAATAGTTGTTGTTATCGAATCAAAAAAAGACATTTTTCAGATTATATTATATATAGTAATTGGAAAAATATACTGAATTGGAAAAATATACTAAATTGGAAAAATATGCTGAATTGGAAAAATATACTGAATTGGAAAAATATACTAAATTGGAAAAATATACTGAAAAATAATAACTTTCAGGCAATGGGATAAATTATAGATATTCTAAAACTTTTTATTATCT
>JBFHIK010000400.1:0-2755 GCA_041596555.1 Methanosarcina sp. | reverse complement strand
TCCCAGACCCGAAGCCCTGATCCAGGGATTTGTGGAACTGCAGGAAAAGATAAAAGCCAAAAAAGACCTGGGGACGGACTACTGAGGAGATTTCAGGCTTATTTGAGGGAATACAATGGATGCCAGAACAATCATAGAATCATTAACCGGTAAATTTCCGGAGGCAATTTCCGAAGCCGGGATTGAATCCCCGATCCGTATCCGGGCATATGTGGATAAGGAGAAAGCAAAAGAAGTCTGCCAGTACCTTAAGGACTCCCTTCAGTTCGACCACCTCTGCTCCGTTTGTGGAGTGGACTATCCTCAGAGGAACGAGCTGGAATCGGTGTATCATATAGCTTCTTATGACCATCCTGTAGTTCTTATGCTGAAAGCAAGGCTGCCCAGGGATGCTCCGGAAATAGAGTCTATTGTACCGGTATACTGGAATGCAAACTGGTATGAAAGAGAGACCTACGAACTCTACGGGATTGTGTTTAAAAACCACCCGAATTTGAAACCTCTGGTGCTTCCTGAAGAAATGCTTGGGGAGTGGCCTCTTCGAAAAGACTACGAGGGTTTCCCGAACAAGACCGCAAGAAACCTGGTGTGAGGGGTGAAAAATGGACGAAATGCTTGAATCAAATGAAATGATTGTACACCTGGGCCCCCAGCATCCCATGCAGCCCGGACCTTTCAGGTTAAACCTGAGGTTGAAAGGGGAAACTGTGATGGATGCTGAAGTGGAACTGGGTTATATTCACAAAGGCATTGAAAAAATCCTGGAGAATAAAACCTACCTTCAGGGAATCACGATAGTTGACAGGATCTGTTACCTTGTAGCCCTGACAAACGAAGAATGTTTTGTTGGCTGCGCCGAAAAGCTGTTAGGCATCGAACCCCCTGCGAGGTCTCAATATATCAGGGTCATTTTAGAAGAGCTTTCCAGGCTCCAGAGCCACCTGCTCGGCATGGGAGAGTTCGGGGAGTTCATCGGCTTCGTGTCCATGTTCATGTATACGATTAAGGAAAGGGAAGATATCCTTACCCTGATTGATATGGTCACAGGGGCAAGGGTCACCCACAGCTACCTGAAATTCGGAGGGGTACGCGACGACCTGCCAGCCGGGTTTAAGGAAAAAGCTCTCCCTGTCCTGAACAACCTCAAGAAAGTTATTAGCGATTACGAGGAAATGTTCCAGTCGGACAGAATTTACAGGGAAAGGACCGCAGGAGTCGGAATCCTGACTGCAGATGTTGCAAAGAGCCTTGGGGTTTCCGGACCTGCTCTGCGGGCAACGGGTGTTCCTTTCGATATCCGGAAGAACGAGCCCTACCTTGTGTATAAAGACCTGGACTTTAAGGTCTGTACGGAAACCGCAGGAGACTGTGCTGCCAGAGTGCAGGTAAGGCTTAACGAGATGCGGGAAAGTATCTACATCCTCGAACAGTGCTTTGACCAGATCCCGAACGGACCTCTATTTCCCGAAGGAACCCCTTACGGCAGAAGAACTCCTGTAATGAGAGTTCCTGCAGGTGAGGTATTCCACAGGGTCGAAGACCCAAGAGGGGAGATGGGCATGTACATGATCTCCGACGGCACTGACAAACCTTACAGGGTAAAAGTCAGAGGACCCTACTTCCCGACTCTGCAAGCTCTGCCCCCTCTCATTAAAGGCACAACAGTTGCAGACGTTGCAGCGATTTCAGGCAGTATGGACGGCTGCACCAGTGAAGCGGACAGGTGAGTATAATGATAGAAATCCCTGAATTAATAATTCCCTTTATCCCCTGGATCCGCGGGCTTGTCGGCCTGTCTCTTGTAGGGGTCATCTTCCTCGGAGCAATGGGTGCTGTCTGGCTTGAGCGTAAACTTTCAGCCGACATCCAGTTCAGGTATGGGCCTTCAAGGGTAGGCAAGTTCGGGCTCCTGCAGCTGGTGGCCGACGCAATCAAGCTCTTTACAAAAGAAGACCTCAGGCCGAAGAATGCTGACCGCATGCTCTTTGACAACGCTACGATCTTTATGATGAGCTCGGTTTTCCTGATGCTTGTCGCAATTCCTGTAGGTGCAGTCTTCATCAACGGGGTCGAGTACCCTCTGGCTGTAACCGAGATGGATATCAGTGTTCTTTATATCGAGGCAATGTCTGCGCTTACTATTTTCGGAATTTTTATGATTGCCTACGGTTCTAACAACAAGTATTCTCTTCTTGGAGCTTTCAGGAACTTTGCCCGGATGGTCGGGTATGAAGTGCCTCTCGGGATCACTGTTGTCAGTGTTGGCATAATGACAGGTTCCCTGAACATAGTGGAAATTGCCAGTGCCCAGGGGCTTCACTGGAACATCTTCCTGCAGCCAATTGGATTTATTGTCTTCTTTATTGCACTTATGGCTGATATGGGAAGGCTTCCTTTTGACCAGAACGAGTCTGAAGAAGAACTGGTTGCTGGATGGATTACCGAATACAGTGGAATGCGTTTTGGGCTCGGTTTCTTTGCCGAGTATATCCACATGATCCTTGGTTCCTTCCTTGTTGCACTCCTCTTCCTTGGTGGCTGGAACGTGCCGGCTTTTGTCTCAAACAACGCGGTGCTTGGCTTTATTGTCCCCACAGGTTTCCTGCTTCTTAAAACCGTGCTTGTGCTGATGACAATCATCGGAATGAGATGGGCTGTTCCAAGGTACAGAATCGATCAGGTTGTAGACCTGAGCTGGAAGAAACTTCTCCCCCTGTCCCTTTTGAACCTTGTCTGGGCAGTGGGCCTTGGACTC
>JBFHIK010000399.1:0-2767 GCA_041596555.1 Methanosarcina sp. | reverse complement strand
GGTTGCCCCTCTCCACTTCCCAGCATTCAAAGCAGAGCTTTATTGTGCCAAGTTCTCTATGCTTTACTTTTAGCAGTGAATATTCATCCTTCCCGCAGATAGAACATATAACCATTTTAGAACCTCAGTTTAAATTTTCATCCCAAAGTACTGTGAAAGTCTCTTTTCGTTCTCAGAAAATATCTGGAATAAGATATATAACCCGGCCTATTTTGAGATTTTGCTGGATTGAGCATTTAGATTCTAACTCAAGTATTTCTGGAAAAAGCTTCATTAGAAGCGATAGCTTTATATCAAAGAAGCATCATATCAATGTATATTGATATAACATGATGTAATTGAGTATTCAAAAAGAGCAAATACAAAATAGAAACGAAGGAATTCTAAATGGCTGATATCTTTTATCCTCTGCAATGGATTGCAGACAAACTGACATACGAGGTTTTCGGGATTACACCCACTACTCACCTTGCAGCCAGTGTCAATTTCATCATCTACGACGTGTTGAAAATAGTTATCCTGCTTTCCGTGATGATTTTCGCGATTTCCTACCTCAGGACCTATATCACACCGGAAAAAACAAGAAAGGTGCTTGGAGGCAAAACAGGACTCCGTTACCACCTGATAGCTTCCCTGATAGGGACAGTCTCTCCCTTCTGTTCATGCTCTTCGGTACCCCTATTTATCGGGTTTGTGGAAGCTGGAGTACCCCTCGGAGTTACCTTCTCTTTCCTTATCACATCCCCTCTGGTAAACGAAGCTGCTGTAGCCGTACTCTGGGCAACTCTTGGCTTGAAGGCAACTGTAATTTATGTGGTATCGGGTATTGTACTCGGTGTATTTGGAGGCTATGTTATCGGTGTCCTGAAACTGGAAAGGTACGTAGAAGAGTTCGTCTACAAAATAAAAGTAGGGAAACAGACTGACGAACAGGAAAGCCTTACCATAAAGGAAAGGACAGACCTTGCTCTTGAAAGCGTTAAAGACATAGTGGGAAGAGTCTGGATCTACGTGATCATAGGGGTCACCATAGGAGGCA
This sequence comes from Methanosarcina sp., assembly GCA_041596555.1. Lineage (GTDB taxonomy): Archaea > Halobacteriota > Methanosarcinia > Methanosarcinales > Methanosarcinaceae > Methanosarcina. The sequence goes on along the minus strand of JBFHIK010000399.1, from coordinate 1,728 downwards.
TCTTCCACGGTTATGCTCCCGAAGGCATCCTCCAAAAATACGCAGGAAAGGATAACCTGCTTGCTGTGCCGATTGCTGTCCTTATTGGGGTCCCCCTGTACTCAAATGTAATGGGCATGATCCCAATAGTTGAGAGCCTGATCGGAAAAGGGCTTCCTATAGGGACTTCCCTGGCATTCCTGATGTCGGTTACAGCTGTGTCCCTTCCTGAAATGATCATCCTTAAAAAGGTGCTGAAAAAAGAACTGATTGGGATCTTTGTCTTGATTGTGGCGTTGTCAATCGTCTTCACGGGATACCTGTTCAACATACTGCTATGAACTGCTTATCGTTGAAAATCTAGCATAAACACCCAAAAAAATCCAGCGTAAAACTCTAAAAACCCTAAAAAACTGAATTTAAAAAAGAATTCATATATACAATAAGTTGAGGTGAAAAAAATGAAGATTGAAATTCTTGGAACCGGATGTCCTAAATGCAAGAAAACGAAAGAAATCATTGAAAAAGTCCTGGCTGAAACCGGTAAGAAGGCCGAGGTTGTTAAAGTAGAAGATTTTGAATCAATCCTGAACTACGGCGTGATGGTCACCCCAGCTGTCGTAGTTGATGGTGAAGTTAAAATTGCAGGTAAAGTCCCGGATGAAAAAGATATCCGAAAATGGATTGCAAAGTAACAGACATACAAAGCGATCTGAGACACTGATAGAAACCCAAATTGAAACTGAAAATTAAAACCGGATTTAAGGTAGTGTGAAAAAAATGGCAGAAGAAACAAAATGTGCATGTGGTTCGGCAAACGTGGCAATCTTTCCCTGTGCGGGAGCCGCAAATGTAGGCCAGCTTTCAAATAAAATCGCAGTCGAGCTCGATCAGCAGGGACTAGGAAACATGATGTGTACAGTAGGCATCGGAGCTCGGGCTCCGGGGCTTATGAAGTCTGCCGAAGCTTCCGACCGGATCATAGCCATTAACGGCTGTCCCGTAAACTGTGCAACCAAAACTATGGAATTGGCCGGCTTTAAAGTGGATCATAAGATCGTGATTTCCGAACTTGGGATAAAGAAAACTAAGGACAAAGATCTCAAGGACGAAGAAGTAGCAGAAGTCCTGACAAAAGTTATGGAGATCCTTCAGTCCGAATGATCTCTTCTTTCCTATTTTTTCTTTTTGATTATTGAAATACAGCCCACTTTTTTATCTTTCATATTTGATATATAAACTTCTAAATTCCTAAATAGATTTAATTAACAGATTATCCCATAATAAGAAATTGAATTCAAAAACGAATTGAGGTGATCATATGACTGAAATTACTGTCAATTCCACAATATGCGATTTTACCCACAAACTCCGCGGGTGCATGAAAGGCGGAAAAATCATTGTGGACATCGAAACTCCATGTGAAAAGATAAAGGAGATCTCACATCTTGAAGTTCCCATGATGGAAACCATGGACATTAAAGATAACTATGTGATGGACAGGGCTAAAGAGGCAAAGTGCTGTTCAAACTGCCTGGTACCCTGCGGGGTGCTTAACCTTTGCAAGCTGGAAAGCGGTTTCATAGCAAAGTCCCTGGCAAAAAAAGCAGGAAGCTTGAGTATTGATTTTGATGAGGTATAAAGCAAGTGAACTACCCCTCCCTGTCAGGCTAACGCCTGCTGAGGAAGGGGCTTCCTTCGAGTATTTACTTCATTTGAGAATCAGATTCTGAGAATCTAATTCTCATC
>JBFHIK010000398.1:0-2792 GCA_041596555.1 Methanosarcina sp. | reverse complement strand
AACGGAGCTCTGAATATAATCAGGAAAGCAACTCCAAAAGCATTTGCAGACGGAGTGGAGGGTGTAGGGTTACACCCAAAGAGATGTTTGATAACATCTTTTGAAGATATTTGATCACATTTTGATCATTTTTGATAACCTAATCCTGTACTTCTGTATAAGAGAACAAAAAATAAATCATTTTTATAAAATTGAAGGAGTAACTCCAGGAATGCAGATATATTTACCCCGGTAGTCTTGCGAACTTAGTTCAAACAGGTGTACTACTACAGGAAATCAGAAAAAGTACAAAGAGGGTAATACAAAATATAATTTCAGTATATCTTAAAAAATTATCCTCCATAGATTTAATAGTGTTTTCATCTGATATAAATTATTTCCATAGTTTGTATTAGAACGAGAGCTTCGTTCCGAGGAAAAGGACTTCTCACTGTGCCTCTGCGACGCCTGGTTAACCTCACCTGGCACTGTTTTCCAGATTAAGATTAACCGGCTGAAATTCCAACCAGGCACGGCCTAAGAGGATAAACCTCTTCTTCAAACCTTTTTTTCAGATTTTTTCAGATTTTTTCTACTTATGACAAAATCTATAAATAATGTAATAGTTATTCTACTTAATGTAAAATAAACATTACATATTGTATACAAATATTGACTATCTATCTTTAAAAGCATACTCTAAGCTGAAGTTGAAGAAATGAAAGTGGAGACAATTATAACTGAAAAATATATGAGGAGTTTTTCAGATGAAACGAAAGCAATTTAGAATGATTTCTCTACTGATCACGATGATCATGGGGGCTGTTGTAGGTTTTTCAGTTTCCATAGGAAATCCGGCGCTTGCAGTAGGTGTTGTCCTTGCAGGCATGGCGGCTATGTACAATTTAAAGAGCAGGCTGGAAGATGTAGTCGAAGATGAAAGGATTCACCAGGTTAGCCAGAAGGCTTCGCGCATAACTCTCCAGATAGTGGCTTTGGGTCTTGCCCTTGGAGGTGCAGTCCTGATAGCCATGAGGAATACATATTCCGGGCATACTGACCTTGGTTTCTTTATGGCATACGCAAGCTGTGGGATCCTTGTGCTTTACACCCTGTTTTACAGGTTTTACAACAGGGAATATGGGGGCTGGGATGAAGAATAATATTAAAGTTTACAGGGCAATTCATGACCTTACCCAGGAAAGTCTTGCAGAAAAGGTGGGAGTGACAAGGCAAACGATAAACGCTATTGAGAAAGGAAAATATGACCCTTCCCTTGATCTTGCGTTCAAGCTTTCCAGACTTTTTAACACAAGCATTGAAGATATTTTTCTCTACGAGGACGGCAAGAATTGAGAGTTACCATAAAAAGGTTTATTCAATTAATTTAGTTACTGGCTAAAATAATTTATTTAAGAACTAAAAGAATCACATAATTCAGGGGAAACTTTATCTGATGGAAAAGAGCTCTTCAAGGGGTTGATCTGATAATAAAAGCATATAAATCTTTTTTTCATATGTTGGAATACTGGCTTCTGAAGAGATGAAGTGAAAAGTATTTTTATATGTATTACTTGAATTTTCATTCTGTTTTTCGTAAAAGCTAACTTCATAATATTTTTTGCAGATAAACTTAGCTTTCCCCAGCTCCTCCGCGCAAATAAACCTGAAGTAAAAGACCATATAATTATGATCTTATTTCGATTAAACCCGTTGCAGGTAAAGAAGTGAGGTTTAAGTACACAAGCTAATTTACTTAAATGGAATTTAAAGCCACTGCACCCTGAAAATCAATATTGGTTTTTAAATAGAGTTATAAGTAATGAACAGATAGTTAAACAAAGATGTCTGTTTCCAAGGTATCGGTTTGAAAACCGGTACAGTTTAATTAATGGTAAACAGGTAACAGGCAAACAAACAAAAACAGCCTATCAAAAATAAGAAGACCAGCGGGAGTAAAAATATGATGCAATCTTTTATAGTAGAGCACTACCTCAACAGTACCGTAGATGTTTACTGCGGCGGGCCAGATATCTTCAAAGGAACCGTAAAAGCCTGTGCAGATAATGTCCTCACCCTCGATAATGAAGGAAAACTTACGCACATAGCCATTGATAAGATTATAGCTATGTGGGCCCAGTAAGCTCAAATATTATATTTCAAACCCAGTAAAAAGGGGACAACCGGGGGCAGAGGAAGGACATTATTGATCCTTTTCTGAACCTTGTTACAGCTGGATAACTCTCTGGACTAATGGATTAGCTTGAGTTTTTTACTCTTCATACCGAGGAAACTGATCCTGATTCAGCAGAACCGAAATTTGATAAAAGATAAATACCCTGAGGTGCAAAATGCAGTCTTTTATAGTGGAACACCATCTCGACGAAGTTATAGACGTCTACTGCGGGGGACCTGATGTTTTTAACGGAAAGGTGAAAGCCTGCGCAGACAATGTACTCACTCTTGAAAGAAACGGAAAATACACGCACATAGCAATTGATAAGATCATAGCTATCTGGCGTGCGTAATAGGATAAAAGAGTATAATCAGGTCAGTTTTTTTGAATAAATAACTGTAAAATAAAATATTTTGAATTGGAGAAGTCCCTAAGTGGGGCACTTCATCCTTTTCCATCACTTTTGTACAAAAAGCTGAAACTGTTTTATCAGCAACAACCCTCCGTAGAGTTTTGCATAGCTAAATAATTTTTATTTTCGTAGCTTATGCTTTAAAGCCCATACTTTCTTTGCAGCTTAGATTTTGATGCAACTTAGATTTTGATGCAACTTAGATTTTGATGCAGCTTATATTTT
>JBFHIK010000397.1:0-2810 GCA_041596555.1 Methanosarcina sp. | reverse complement strand
GACGGGCTCATAACCCGTAGACCGATGGTTCGAATCCATCCCCCGCTATCTAACAATTCTTTTAAAAATTGGTTTCGTTTTTCCGTACCCGATAATTTTGCATTAGCTCAGATTTTGTACCATACCTCTATTTTTTATATCCGGGCACTCATTATACCCAGATTAATCAGTCATATCTTGACCAATCAATCATATCTTGACCAATCAATCATATCTTGACCAATCAATCATATCTTGACCAATCAATCATATCTTGACCAATCAATCATATCTTGACCAATCAATCCCATATTATGCGTTCTATCATACCTTTTTAAAGCATAAGAAACTCAAAGGCTTATTAAGTAAAGATCACTTTCTTATACAGGATTGAAATAAATTTTATACAGGTTGAAATAAATTCAAAAAACCACTTTCTGATATTCGGAAAAAATAAACGCAAGAAAAAGTAACCTTCTTGCACAGGCTAATAAACAGAACTTAAACGACCTTTTTATCCATTCTCAAAATTAAGCAGGACGATTCTCATATGGTAATGGAAAAACTCGGAGACTCCTTACAGGGGGCACTCAAGAAACTGATCGGCGCAGGGAGAATTGATGAGCGCACGGTCAACGAAGTGGTAAAGGATATTCAACGGGCTCTGCTCCAGGCCGACGTTAACGTAAAACTTGTCATGGGGATGTCCCAGAGAATCAAAGAACGTGCAATGAAAGAAGAACCTCCTGCGGGTATGAATCCAAGGGAGCATGTAATCCGCATTGTGTATCAGGAACTGATGGAAATCATCGGGAAGGGAGCGGAGATACAGCTCAAACCCCAGACCATAATGATGGTGGGGCTGCAGGGGAGCGGAAAAACTACAAGTACTGCAAAACTTGCCCGCTACTTCCAGAGAAAGGGACTCAAAGCAGGAGTTATTGCCGCAGATACCTTCCGTCCTGGTGCCTACCACCAGCTCAAGACCCTCTGTGAAAAACTTAATGTGGCGTTTTACGGGGAAGAAGGAAACCCTGATGCCGTTGAGATTACCAGAAATGGCCTTAAAGTGCTAGATAAATACGATATAAAAATTGTAGACACTGCGGGCAGGCACGCCCTTGAAGCCGAACTGATAGAAGAAATGGAACAGATCCATGCTGTTGCAAAACCCGACCACAAGTTCATGGTTCTGGACGCAGGCATCGGGCAGCAGGCAAGCCAGCAGGCTCATGCTTTCAATAACTCTGTAGGGATCACAGGAGTTATCATCACAAAACTGGACGGAACAGCAAAAGGTGGTGGAGCCCTTTCAGCCGTTTCCGAAACAAAAGCTCCGATTGCTTTTATAGGAGTTGGGGAAACCCCGGAAGACTTTGAAAAGTTCGAAGCTGACAGGTTCATTTCAAGGCTGCTCGGAATGGGAGACCTTAGGAGCCTGATGGAAAAGGCAGAGGAGAGCCTGAGTGAAGAAGACGTAAATGTTGAAGCCCTTATGCAGGGACGCTTTACCCTGAAGGATATGTACAAGCAGCTCGAAGCAATGAATAAGATGGGGCCTCTGAAACAGATAATGTCAATGCTCCCGATGGGTATGGGAGGAATGGGAGGCATGAAGCTCTCAGACGAAATGTTCCAGGCTACCAGTGACAAGATGAAAAACTACAAGGTCATCATGGACTCAATGACAGAAGAGGAAATGACAGACCCCAAACTTATAGGTGGTTCAAGGATCAAGAGAATCGCAAGGGGTTCGGGCTGCAGCCCGGAAGATATAAGAGAGCTTTTGAAGTACCACAAAACCATGCAGACGGCTTTGAAAGGCTTTAGAGGCGGAAAATTCAATATTCAGAAAATGATGAAGAAGAAAATGGGGATGTAATAATCCCGGGATTTTTTTCTTTCTTTTTTATACTTTTATTATCTTTGCAGCTTTTTCCTGTGATTCTTAAAACTTGCAGGATTTTTATATAGAATTCGGATTCTTTTAGAGCACCCTGATCCGTTTAGAGCACCCTGATCCGTTTAGAGAAACCTGATCCGTTTAGAGAAACCTGATCCGTTTAGAGAAACCTGATCCGTTTAGAGCCCTGGTTATAGAAATAGAGAAATATCAGTACTGATCACAGACCTCAAAGAAGTTCATCAGCAGCTCTTCTCCCTTCTTTGTGTGGGAAACTTCAGGGTGCCATTGAACGCCATAAATCGGTTTTGTTGGGTGGCGCATGGCTTCAATCTCGCAGACATCTGAGCGGGCAAGATGGATAAAGCCTTCAGGAAGAATAGCAACCTCGTCAGCATGGGAAGCCCATACAGTTGTTTTTGGGCCAAGTCCCCTGAGTATGTCATCTTCTTCAATGACCTCTATTTCAATCTCGGCATACCCGCCTTTTTTCCCTGCATGGACGTGTCCCCCATAAGCCAGGGCAATTGCCTGGTGCCCGAGACAGATCCCAAGAATAGGGATATCGATTTCCCGGGCATAGTCAAAACAAAGACCTGCCCTTTCCATCTCCGGCCCTCCGCTCAGGATCAGCCCGTCAGGCTCTTCTGCCAGAATATCTTCTATAGGGGTTACATTGGGAATAATTTTTGTATCCATGTCAAGATCCCGGACAGCTCTGTGAATAAGGTGACAAAATTGTCCGTAATTATTTACAACAAGGATTTTTAATTCTTTCATAGTTCCTTCCGTTCCTGTTTACAAATATGAAATGATTATTAGCTCTGAGATTATTCTATTAGCCTATATTCTCTTAATTTAGCCCGTGTTATCCTATTTTAATTTTTGTATCTTCCTGGCTTTACTTCAGATCTTTCTGACTCTTTTC